>JAPLUP010000187.1 GCA_026397575.1 Candidatus Zixiibacteriota bacterium | reverse complement strand
CCGTCTTGTTTGCCAGCAGCATGAACTCCTCGATAATGCGATTGCTCATCTTGCGCTCGCGACGGACGATACGCGTTGCCCAACCTTTGTCATCAAGTTCGATTTTGTACTCGGCAACCTCAAAGTCGATCGATCCCGACTGCATGCGATTGGCGATCAGTTTCTGCGCCAGTTCCTCCATCAGCCTCAATGTGCGCGCAATGTTCTGATTTTGCTCAAAGCCTTGACCGGTGTCGAGGAAACTCTGCACCTGCTCGTAGCTGAGCTTGGCCTGCGAACGGATGACACTCTCCTCAAGCTGCTGTCCGACCACCCGGCCGCTTTTGTCGAGTTCGATAATTGCCGACATCGTCAGCCGGTCTTCATCTTCGCGCAACGAGCAAAGATCGTTCGACAAATGCTCCGGCAGCATCGGCAGCACGCGGTCAACCAAATAGGCCGATGACGTGCGGGTGCGCGCCTCTTTGTCAAGATGACTGTGTTCGCGGACATAATAACTGACATCGGCGATGTGTACGCCGAGCCGATAGCCCGATTCCGTCGCTTCCAGAGAGACAGCGTCATCATGGTCTTTGGCATCCTCTGGATCGATTGTAAACACAACTGCATTCCGATAGTCATGCCGGCGAGCGATCTCGTCAGTCGGAATTGCCTTTGGAATCGCCTCGGCTTCAGAAGTAACCGCGCGCGGAAACGAGATCGGGAGTTTGAATTGATGAATAATCGACAAGATATCGACGCCCGGATCTCCCGGCATGCCGAGGACGTCGATGATTTTGCCACTGAGTTGAATTCGCGGGTCGTCCGCAGGCGTCAGCAGCACCACAACTTTGGCGCCATCCGTGACGGTCATTCCCTTCGGTGGACTGACACTGACCGTCACCTTTAGTCGTCGGTCGTCGGGTTTGACGAACGTGGCATAGCGCGAATGCTGATAGGTACCCACGATCTGTGTGGTGCGGGCTTCAACTATCCTGATGATTTCGCCCACCCGAAGTTCTTTTCCCTGTTTTTCGGTGATGCGTACTTCGACCTTGTCGCCGTCAATGCCACCCAGATCGCGGTAGCGGTCGATTTCAATATCGCCACTGCCGTCATCCGGCTTCACAAATGCACGCCCCGACTTGGTGCGAGAGAGCACACCGATCAGTGTCATCATCTTCGGAGGCATAACAATTCGATTGCCGCGAATTTCCGCCAGTTTGCCGGAGTCAATCATGGTCTTGACCGTGCGCCGGAAAGCAGGATAGTCCTTCTGGGATATCTGTAGCTTGCGTGCAAGCTCGCGTGTTTTCGCAGGCCGATACTTTGCGTCGGAAACCTGCTGCTGTATTTGTTCCTCAAATCCAATCATTTTCAGAATCATAGTCCATTTTCTTGCCCCTTGTCAACAAAAAACTGTCAATTATACGTTATGATATGCCAAAATGGCAGTAGTTATTCAATCGTGATCACGAAGTAGTCGTTCATAAGTGGAAAGAGTCCGCTCATCAAAACATACGAAAACGACCCTCTCCAGAGCCGTGCTGCCGATGAGCCAATTCCTTACAGTGTCTATCGCAATTCGAGTCGCCTCTTCCAGAGGATAACCATAGACGCCAGTACTTATCGCCGGAAAGGCAATGCTCTTCAGCTTGTACTCACGCGTCAGTTCCAAACTGCGGCGGTAGCAACTCGCGAGCAATTCCGCCTCGCCGAGATCGCCGCCACCCTGCCAGACAGGCCCGACAGCATGAATAACGAATTTCGCTTTGAGGTGGTAGCCCTTGGTTATCTTGGCATCGCCGGTCGCGCAGCCGCCAAGTGTGCGACACTCCTCAAGCAATTCCGGTCCAGCCGCCCGGTGAATCGCGCCATCGACCCCACCACCACCAAGCAGGCTGGCATTGGCAGCATTGACAATGGCATCGACGTTAAGGTCGGTGATAGAACCCCGGTGTGTTTCGATTCGGGCAATCATCTCGGAAGTCAATCTTTGCGGCTACGCATCAGGACTTTGGAGTACTTGTTCATGTTCTCCAAAATCACGCCGGTGCCGCGCGCCACACAGGTGAGCGGATCATCGGCAACGATCACCGGCAAATTGGTTTCATGGCGAATGCGCTTGTCCAGCCCTTTCAATAGCGCGCCGCCACCGGTGAGGACAATGCCGCGATCAAATATATCGGAAGCCAACTCCGGCGGTGTCTGCTCCAACGATTGTCGGACGGCATCGATAATGCTGTTGACCGGCTCCGTTAACGCTTCTCTGATTTGCGCGGACGATATCTTGATGTTCTTCGGTACGCCGGCGACGAGATCGCGCCCTTTGATTTCCATGAATTCCTCGCGATCGAGTTCAAACGCCGAGCCGATGTTAATCTTGATTTCTTCCGCTGTGAGTTCGCCGATCAAGAGGTTGTAGTTTTTCTTGAGATAGATGACTATGGCTTCGTTCATTTCGTCGCCGGCGATTCGGATCGACGTGTTGTTGACGATACCATTCAGCGCGATGACCGCGATCTCGGAAGTGCCTCCGCCGACGTCGATAATCATGATACCGGACGGCTGGTCGACCGGCAGACCGACACCGATTGCCGCTGCCATCGGCTCCTGTACCAGGAAGACCTCTCTGGCGCCGGCGTTTTCCGCCGAGTCTCGCACCGCGCGCTTTTCCACTTCGGTGATGCCCGACGGCACGCAGATCACGATTCGCGGTTTCATCAGAAACTTGTGCCGCACAACCCGCTTGATGAAATCGGACAGCAGCCGCTCGGTGATTTCGAAGTCGGCGATCACGCCGTCCTTGAGCGGTCGAATCGCATTGATTTCGCCCGGAGTACGCCCGATCATCTTGCGTGCCTCTGAGCCAATGGCCAGAATCTTGTTGGTTGACACTTCAACCGCCACTACCGACGGTTCATTCAGCACGATCCCCTGTCCGCGCACGAACACCAGCGTGTTAGCGGTGCCAAGGTCTATTCCAATATCGTTCGAAAACTTGCTAAAGATCGACATGTTCTAACAGGCCCTCACAAAGGCTGACAATTTATGCTGACAATCGCCAGACGGCAAGTGAAATATTTCGTGTTCATCGGACTCTGATCGGCAGAACAACCAGAGTTTGTCCGTCCCAGATTAGCCGCTTCTGCAGTGAAAATGCGGTCTGGTTGTGCAAAAGGCGCGTGTACCAGGACTCATGCTGGAACACCAACTGACCGGCAAAAAAAGTGATCCGTGGGAATTCCTTGGCGGCATCCACGCACAGGGAATGGGCATTCTCAACGACATCGGTCCCCACCGACATTCGGTAGGCCGAAGGCATACCGAGTCGCTCTGCCAGTTCAACATAGCGTTTGAGCGAGTCTGCGGTGCGCTCCTTCAGCAACTGAATCTGCTCCGAACCTTTCATCTCTCCCGAATCCACTACCCCAACCGACAGGAAGACAATATTGTTGAACTGTCCCCGGAAAGTCTGGAGGACATTGAGCACAGTGTGCACTCCCAGGCCGCCGTAACCGGCTACCAGCACTCCTGCTGTCGCCAGGCGGGCATCAAACTCGGCTCGCGGCCCCGTGATCGGCTCTGTGGGGATTTCAGAAAGATCCTGATTAAGCTTGTTAATTCGCGTAGCCACTCCTCGGTAGTGTGCCCTGATTATCATACAGAGCACGACGAACAGGCCCGTGATTACAACGGTGAGCCATCCACCCTCGGAGAATTTCTCGTAGGTCGTGATAGTCAGCACGGACGCGCACAGTACGAATCCTATTAGAAACAGCACCACATGTCGCTTCCAGGTCTTACTGCCGTGCCGTGTGATCCAGAGCTTAAGCATCCCAAACATCGAGAGCGAGAAGGTCAGGAACACGTTGATACTGTACATGACCACCAGACTGTGGATGTCGCCTCTGGTATAAACAACCACTGCGAGTGACGCCACGCCCATCAGAACAATTCCGTTCTGAGTCGTCAGTCTTTCGGATAGCGTCGCGAAATGCCTCGGAACCCACGAATCCACTGCCATATTGGCCAGCACACGCGGACCGTCGATAAAGCCCGCCTGCGCGCCCACAACCAATAGAGCTCCCGCAGCGAACATAGTTAATGCAACAAACAACTGCCCTGCCGGGAAGTGAGCCGCGACATTGTATGCCAGCACTGCGTTCATCGTCTTTCCCGGTTCGGGGTTGATGTCCCACAACAAATAGCAGATCAACAAACCGGCGGCGGTAATGGATAGTGAAGTGGCCATGTAGATCATTGTGCGCTTGGCAGTATGCACACGCGGCTCGCGCATGACCGGCAAGCCGTTTGAGACCGCTTCCAACCCAGTATAGGTACCTCCACCCATGGAGAAAGCGCGGGCGAAGATCGCAACCATCCCGACAAGTCCCAGCGCACTGTAACCGTGCCCAAATCCTGTTGCGGCCTTGTCGACAATCGCCGGAACATTGTCAACGTGCATAAAAATGCCCGAACCGATCAGGACTGCGTGCGTGATTAGAAAGAGAACAAAGATGGGCGCCAGAGCTAGGACCGACTCTCTCACGCCTCGGATATTTAGAATGGTCAGAATAATGATAAGGCTGGCCGTCAAGGGCAGGCGGGCAAACTGCCACTGCATCGGCAGCAGACTGAAAAGCGCATCTCCAGCGGCGACAATTGACACGGCAATCGTGAGTATGTAGTCGACGAGTAGTGCGCTTCCCGAGACCACTCCGGTGCGCGCGCCCAGAAGCTTCGAAGCGACCAGATAACCGCCGCCGCCGTGAGGGAACTCTTCGATGATGCGGCTGTAGCTCATCGAGATGATAATTACAGTTAAGGCTGTCGCGGCCGCCAGGGCAAATGCCAGATAGGTGTGCCCCTGAAGCGCTCGAAATGCTTCTTCGGGTCCGTAAGATGAAGACGACAACCCATCTGCGCCAAGTCCGATCCAAGCCAGAACGGGGATCAGGGATATCTTGTGAAACAGCGATGGCTCGTTGATATCGCGCGCCTTGCCAAAGAGAACATGCTTGACGCGCGAGCCGAGGGGCTCTTGATCGTCCGGTTCCGGCAGGGGCGTTGATGATTCAGTTTCAGTCATAGACGGCGGGACACTCTCCCGCTTTCAGTCCTCAGTGATGCTGGGCGTGGAATCTATCGTGGCTCAAAGGTATTGTCAAATGAATCTTCAGAAGTCAGATCGCGGCGGTGGCAGGTCTCGATGGGACAACAGCAACTGCTTGAGAAAATCGGGGTGAGAGGATTTGAACCTCCGACATCTTGCTCCCAAAGCAAGCGCGCTACCGGGCTGCGCCACACCCCGAAACCACAAAGGTGGGCTAATAATAGACTTGGTCAGCACAATGTCAAGCAGCATTTCCCGTTGACTTATCGCGTAGAATCGGGGTATCTTCCATCAATTGGTAGACGACTTGGGTGCGCACCGTATTCGAAGAGGCAGCCTGCATGATCGAAATCACCCGTGAAGAAATGGACGTTGATGTCTTATTGGTCGGAGCCGGACCGGCAAACCTCGCCTGTGCCTACCGGCTACTGGAATTAATCGAACAGGATACAGCCAAGGGAGGCAACCTGGGCGAGACCGTCATAATGGTCATCGAGAAAGGTGCGCATGTCGGCGCTCACTCGATATCGGGAGCCGTTCTAGATCCCGTTTCACTGAAAGAGCTGATTCCGAATTTCTCCGAACTGGGAGCACCGGTCAAAACAGCGGTATCGTCCGAGACGATGTTGTACTTGACCCGTGGCGGCAAATTCAAAGTTCCCTGGGTGCCTTTCAGCATGCATCACCACGGCTGCTTCATCATTTCGCTCAATGAATTAACAAGTTGGCTTGGCGCACAACTCGAAGCAAAGGGCTGCGAGATATTCGCCGGTACGGCAGGCGCAAAACTGCTCTTCGAAGAGGACAAGGTCGTCGGCGTGCAAACCGACGATAAGGGCATCAACAAAGAGGGCGAACCCAAGACCGCGTTTGAGCCCGGAATGAATCTGCGAGCGAAAGTCACGGTGCTTGGTGAAGGTGTACGCGGTTCGCTCACGAAGACACTAATCAGCAGGCTGAAGCTTGACGACAACCGCAATCCTCAGACCTACACGACCGGTGTGAAGGAGTTGTGGGAGTTCCCTTCCGGAGCTTTGACACCGGGCGCCGTCTACCACACGATGGGGTTTCCCCTCGACCGGCGAACTTTCGGTGGTGGATTTATTTACAACCTTTCCGACACTGTGATGGCAATTGGACTGGTTGTCGGACTGAACTACCGTAATCCGTTCACCGAGCCGCAGGCGCTTTTCTCTCAGATGAAAACGCATCCATTCATCGCCAAGCTGCTTGAAAAGGGCAAGATGATTCGTTACGGCGCCAAGGCGATTCCGGAAGGCGGATATTGGTCAATCCCCAAGAACTATGGCGATGGTTTCCTGATCACGGGTGACGCTACTGCATTTTTGAATCCGGCACGATTGAAGGGAGTTCACCTGGCAATCAAGTCCGGCATTTTGGCAGCGGAAACCATTTTCGCCGCGCTCAAAAAGGGCGACTTCTCTGATGCCGAACTGTCGCTCTATGATCAGAAATGGCGTTCGTCGCTCATCTATCAGGAACTGTATGGCCAGCGCAATTTTCACCACATGTTTGAGCACGGCGTTTGGTCGGCCCCGGGGTTTGTCGCTAAACGGCTTCTCCAAGGCCCCGGCGCCTTCCGCAAACGGCCACCGATCATCGAAGATCACCTCAACATGCGCAAGCTCACCGACTATTTCGGCAGTTCAGTGCCGAAGCCGGAGCAATGGCGGCCCAAAACGGATGGGAAGTTGGCGATGAATAAACTTGATGCAGTCTATTTCTCCGGCACACATCATGAGGAAGACCAGCTGTCCCATCTGTTGGTCAGCGACACGGATATCTGCTCCACCAAGTGCGTGTCAGAATA
>JAPLUP010000194.1 GCA_026397575.1 Candidatus Zixiibacteriota bacterium | reverse complement strand
GATCAACGCGGCGTGGCAGTTGCCAGCGGCATCTACTTTTATCGTCAGCAGGGAAGCGCCTCGGTTCGCAAGATGGTTATCCTGAAATAACCGCCGCCTCTCCATTTTCTGTTTCAGTTTGTAACAGTCTACTACCGGGCTGCGATTTCTCATAAACACTTAATCGTTTGTTGCCGATCACATTAGATATGGAGACAAGTACCCGGCCGAAGCCGACATCTGACCAGTTGATGGCATTCCTGCGAGAAGTGAGCGCGGCGGTCAGAAAGCTGGGCATCTACCCCCCCGGCCATCCGGCTTCCGTAAAGGCTGCGGAAAAGCCATTCGCGATGTTGGAGGAGTTGCTGCAGAACGGAGAGCAGTTGATCTTTGCCGTTGCCGATGGCAAGTTGCTCGGAAACGGTGTGCCACTTGAAGACCGTGCACTGCAGGATGGATTGGGAAAAATCCTCTATGAGTCAGGTTTGTTGAGCATCAGCTTTGATCTGGGACTTGCATTTCCGGCATTCGAGAAATTCCTTGCACATCTCACTCTCAAGAAAGAACAGCGTGATTTGCAGGCATTTGTCCAAAGCGAGAACATCAAGGCGATCTCGATCGGCAAGGTGCAGTACCAGTTGGTCGGTGAAGATGAACGTATAGTCTCTGCTGACATGGCAGAATCCCTCGGTGATGGCTCCGGAGAGATTCAGATGACCGTCGCCGAGGCGCTGCGCAAGCATCCTACGTTGTTGTTACAGCTATTGGCAAAGGGGCAGGGGCGAGACCGACAAGGAAGCAACTTTGCCGGTGACGCCGGCAAACACGTGAGCTTTGGTGACAGCAGCGTTTTGACGATCAATGGTGGCGCCACTGCGCCCATTCGTATTCCGAGTAGCGCGGGCGGTGGCCCAACGCCTTACAGGGAGTTGGAGGCTTTCTCAAATGAGGAGTTGCTCGGTTTGCTGGTAGCGGCGTTGCGGGAGAACTTAGGAGACCACAAACTGGCGAACCGCTTCGAAATGGGCCAGACGCTCTTCGCACTAAAAGACATACTGGCAGAACGCGAGGCGATCGATATGCTGCCGCAGTTGCAGAAAGCACTGATCGACCTTGAGATGGTCGATCCCAAGTACCTCGAATTGATCTTCGCTTCCGATTCCTCACCGCGAAAGGTGGCGCATACCGAGATCCAACACTTCAAGAATGATTTTGCGGGTGGCTCGATTTCTCCCGACTATGTGGAGGAACTGCAGGGATGGTTGATGACCATCAACACGGATCAGTACACTGAAGATATCATCAAGACGCTCTACTCCGAAATGGAAACGCGAAACTACGATGTCACGGAGGGGCAGCGGCTAACTATGCAGCGGCTGGCCTCGCTAAGCGCCGAGGAACCGGATACGATAATGGCGCAAACGCAGTTGTCGCAGATCCGAGATCGCTTATCCGACCCGTCCCTGAGCAATGCTGCGTTTGCTGTGCTATCTGATCAATTGGAAGTGTATTATCTGAAATTTCTGGAACGAGAACGTTACGCTGAAGCTAATCAACTGCTGGAGTTGATCTGCCAAAAATTCGACACTGAAATAATCTATGCGGAAGGTGTTGCGGAGTACGCCTCGAAAGTTCACCAGCGGTTGACCTCTCCGAAGCTTGCCGAAGCACTGATCACAAAACTCAGAAGCAACTTCGAGGGGCAGTCCAGGGCCATGACGCCGCTATTGGAAAACTTCAATGGTATCGAGCCGATCTTGGTATTCACTTCCTATATCGCCCACGAACACCGCGGCATCAGATTGATGCTGCTACGTTTGCTCTCGGGATTCGGCGTCCGCACGCTCGCGGCTTTTCGTTTACTTCTGTCGGATCGTACGTTGACCGCGCGACCGGCAGGGCGCAGCGATCTGCCCTTGGAGTCGTGGTACAAAGTGCGCAATATCATTTTCATCCTGAGCAACGTCAAGCATCCCGACTCGGTGGCGCTCGTCAAGCATTTCGCCGACGATCGCGATACGCGCGTCGTATTCGAAGCTGTGAACGCCCTTGAACGACTGGGAGGCGACGAAGCCGCCTACATCTGTTCGAAGCTGTTGTCGCACCCGAGCCGGGAAGTGCAGCTCAAGGCGCTCCATAATCTCGTGTCAAGTGGTTCGCCACTACACTA
>JAPLUP010000589.1 GCA_026397575.1 Candidatus Zixiibacteriota bacterium | reverse complement strand
AAATATTTTCCGGCCTGTTCAAGTCAGCCGTGGCAGGTGGAAGGGGTCATAGCGAAGTTGATAGGGGACGGTTTCGCTCCGAACCGCGTGCTGCCCGTCGAGAATAAGACGGTTGTAACTAATCCCCGCAAAGGCGCCGCCAACAATCTCTGGTTGCCGATTCTGAATCAGTATCAACTCGAATTCAAGCCGCTTCCTGAACAGGAGTGGATTGTCTATAAGTTCAAGTCAAAGCTGCTTAAGTTGAACGATATCTTCCCGGAGGGAATCGAGATTCCGAAGATGTATGTCGGCAGGCAGATACTGCATCTGCCGACAGTCAAGACACATGGTCATACCGTCACGACCGGCGCCATCAAGAACTCCTTTGGGGGGCTGCTGAAGGAAGTTCGGCACTATGCGCACAAGTATATGCACGAAGTACTGGTTGATTTGATGTTGATGCAGAAGGAATTGCATCCGTCGGTGTTTGCCGTTATGGATGGCACAGTGGCGGGCAACGGCGCCGGACCACGTACGATGGACCCCGTGGTGCAGAATTACATTCTGGCTTCCGCCGACTCGGTGGCAATCGACTCGGTGGCAGCGAAGCTGATGGGATTCGACCCGCTGTCGATTCCATACATCCGCATGTGCGACCAGATGCAGCTTGGTAACGGGGATTCGCGAAATATCGAAGTCGTCGGCGCGGATGTCAACGGTATCAATTTTCATTTCACGACGAAGAAATCTCTCGTCATCTGGGGCGACCAGATGCTGCGCAAGGGGCCGCTGCGTTTCCTCGAAAAGATTGCCTTACATTCGCCGCTCGTGGTGTGGGCGCCGGCCGCCTCGAACTTCTACCATGACGTCTTGTGGTATCCCACAGTCGGCCAAGCCAAGATCAGCAAGTTTAACCGCACTGAGTGGGGAGGACTTTGGCGAGAGTACAAGGAGGGCAAGCGCCAGCCCGAACGCCAATCGGTAGCATAGCTGCGGCCGTCACTACCCCGCCATATTTGCAGCACATTCCTAAATAAGAACCTTGCGGCCTTCGGCCGGTTGCCGTATCTTGTCGCTAGTATATAGCAGTATAGGATCGACGTGCGACAAGGCATTCCCGCTTTTATCGTTCTACTGATTCTGACCACAGCCGCCTACGGTCAGCTTCCACCCCCACCGTATGCGGTCGGTTTTGAACCGACATTTGATGCCTTCCAGATTATCTGGCACTGCGGCGATGTTAACGTTGTCGATTACGGCAACGACATTGGTGTTCCGCAGTTACACTATGTGGTCAATCCGCCGGGAACAGTCGGCAGCATTCTGGTGGAGTTTGACGGCCTCGAATCCTATGTCTCTGTAGATCAGATTTCGCTTTACCTTTGCGGCGGCGACGATTTTCCTCATGATTCGGGCGATTCAGGATCACAATTTGTGCTGACCATTTTCGATCACGTTCCCTCAACCACGCATGACATCGCCGTCTGGGGTCCATACGTTGTCTTTGCTGAGGAGGTCCCGCTCTCGGGTGAGTGGTTCGGATTTCCCGTGCACCGTGGACTGGCCACAAGTGGTCGCCTTTTCGTGGAGTTCCGCTGGCAGTCTGCCACGCCGAAGGCACCGCTACCGGCCCTGGACTTGCTACCCGGCGATAGCCACACTTACAGAGGATTTAGCTCGGGGGAGCAATTGGTCTGGACCCCTGAGGTGAAGGGCAATCTGTTGCTGCGACTGCGATGCAACGTTTCCGACACGCTACGGGGTTTTGAACACCCAACCAATCTGCCGGATTCCTTTGCCGTCTTTCTCGGCGCCGACTCCAGCACGAGCGCCACCACAGCCAACGCGTATCTGACTGTGGCGGACTCGCTGCATTGCACGTTGCCGAGAACGCAGACGCAGGGAATGTACGTGACGCTGGGAACGTGGGACTCAGGCATACTCAGCAACCGCTCGATGCCACTCTATCTTGATCCTTCAGCGCCTCTTGCTTTCCCGTTGGGAATTGAGCCTGAGTCGCTCGCGGTTGCCGTGAGCCGGGGCGACACGAGCTCGACCAACATAGTTGTGGCAAACACTGCTGGTCGCGCGATTCGTTATGCGATTCTCCCGCAGTCTCAGCATGTACTTGCGTGGCTGTTTTGGGACAGCGCCCAGGCGTTGATTTTGCCCGATGAATCAGACACCCTGGCGCTGCGAATCAGCAGCACTGTACTGGAAGTCGGAACGCACTACGACACACTGACAGTCCATTGCGAGAGTGACAGCTTTTCCTTTAGAAACTGCATCGTGCCGATGATCTTGAGAGTTGATCAAGCTACCGACGTGGATAATGAACTGTTGCCGGTCATATCAAATCTTGTCCCAGAACAGAATTTTCCCAATCCGTTCAACGGTAGCACGGTCATTCGTTCGTCGTCATCCTTGCCAATCACCGTCTACAACATCGTTGGCCGAACAGTTGCGACGCTTGTTATCACCGAGAGATTCGCTTCCAAAGATTATCGCTTCAATTGGAATGGCGATGACCAACGC
>JAPLUP010000208.1 GCA_026397575.1 Candidatus Zixiibacteriota bacterium | reverse complement strand
TCGACCAACACGCTCAAGCCGTCAAACACAAACTCCCGGTCTTTGGCGTCACCTGCGGCCACAAACTCCATTTCGTACGATAGTCCTGAACAACCGCCGGCTCCGACTCTGAGCCGCAGCATTCTCTTCTCGCCGTCGGACTCGCGCACTAGGCGGCGTCTGATTTCAGCTATGGCCGCGTCGGTGAGGAGGATGCTCATATCCGGCCGCAGCTTGGCAGCCCCAACGGTTCCTTCTGTATTAGAGTTTATTTCCTGGTCCATAACAGTCTCCTTACTAGTGTGGACGAAGTATCTATGAGTCTAACAAAGAGACTACGTAGAGGTTCCTGCTCGATGTTTGCCATTTTCAGACTGGGCCTCAATCCCGCTATGCGGTTGCGGATTTTTCATTGCTGCAAGTGACACAAGAATCTTGTTGAAATCACTTCAAGTTTCGGCAATACTACCATTCTAAAGGTTGAGGTTTAGGTATGTTGACGCCGGGACAGGATTTCGGACATTTCAAAATCCTCCAGAAGTTGGGCGAAGGAGGGATGGGCGAGGTCTATCTGGCAGAGGATCTGAAACTTAATCGTCGTGTCGCCCTCAAGACTCTGCGGAATGACTATTTCGACAATCAGGATCGTCGAGATCGGTTCGAGCGTGAAGCCAAGACCGCTGCCCAGATCTCGCACGCTAACGTTATGGCCATCTATGACATCGGAGCCGCCACCGATCCTCAGTCCCAGAAAGACATCGGTTACATCGTCATGGAATACGTCAAAGGCAGGACGCTGACGGAGTATGTCACCAGTTCGACCACTGACACCGGCGCCCTTTTGCGTCTGGCTGAGAAGATTGCCTCCGGTTTGGCCGCCGCGCATAAGATGGGTATCGTTCACCGCGACATCAAAGCAGAGAACATCCTCATTGGTGAGCATGATGAACCCAAAATTCTCGATTTCGGTCTCGCCAAAGTGATCGAACCGTTGCAGATGGAAGGGGCGCCGGCTTCCGGCGAAACGGTCAAGAAGCAATTGACAACCGCCGGCACCGTGGTTGGCACCGTGTCGTACATGTCTCCTGAGCAGGTGCGTGGGGAAGCGGTCGACAACCGTTCCGACATTTTTTCCTTCGGTGTGCTGCTATTCAGGATGTTCACAGGCGATATGCCGTTTGTCGGTTCCACGCAAGTGTCAATCCTGGCGAAAATCCTTGAAGCGCAGCATCCATCACCGCACGGCAAGAATGAAAACATTAATCCCGAAATCGAGCGGATCATTGACAAATGCCTGCAAAAGAACCCCAATGGCCGCTATCAGGATACCCGTGACCTGGTAGTCGACTTGCGCAATCTGCGTCGCCAGTATGACAGTGGTGTGTCCAGTTCCACCTCCTCGATGACTGCACAGATCAACTCGGCTGTCCGCACTGATCGCAAGAAACAGCGCCTCAACCGCCTGATTCGTGTCGGTGTTGTTCTTCTTTTTTTCATCTTGTTTTTCGGTTGGCGTGGGTTTTCCCCCCTCAAGAAGCTTTTTTCGGGCGGCTCCGGCTCCACCGTGCAAGCGGGCGCCTACACACTGGCAATCCTTAGCTTTGACAACAAGACCGGCGACAAAGAGCTGGACTGGCTCCGCACCGGTCTGCCGGAAATTCTGCTGACCGATCTGGCGCAAGATCAATCGATCAACATCGTCAGTCAGCGACGCATCATCGAAGAACTCGGCGGCTCCGGGAATGATGTTAGCGAGTTTGCCTACGGAGATCAGGTGCAGGCAGCGCGCAAACTGGGGGCGGTCAACGTGTTGTCGGGATCGATATTCAAACTCGGCAGCAAAATTCGCATTGACGCGCGTCTGGAAGATGTCGCTAGCGGCAAAATCCTGCTGGCAGAGAAAGTCGTCAGCGATGATCCGATGACGCTCGTTGATTCCCTGGCGACACGATTGACTTCGGCGCTGAACCTGCGCGGCATGTCCCTTGCAGATCGCAGTGTTGCCCAGTTGACCACGTCTTCACCAGAGGCGTATCGCTACTATCATCTCGGCATGCAGAAGTTCCTTGATCAGTTCTATGACGAAGCGATTACTGACCTTAACAAGGCGGTGGCACTGGATTCTACCTTTGCCCTTGCCTATATGCGAATCGGTATGTCATACATGTTCCAGGGCCGGCAGCAAGAGGGCGTACCATACTTCCTCGCCGCCAAGCGCTTCGAATCACATTTGCCGGACAAGGAGCGCAGTCTGCTCGACATCTATACTGATATCTGGGTCAAACAGGATTTCGCTCAGGCACTCGCCAAAATGCAGGCTCTGGTGGACACATATCCGGACGACCAGGAATCGAAAAGCGTATACGCTATGCTACGCTGGGAGCTTGTCAAGGATACTGCCGGCGCTCTTCAACTCTACCAGAACGTGCTGCAGCAAGATCCCAAGTATCAGCTCGTGCTCGGATTCATCATCCAGTATTACTCGGTCCTGGGTGATTTTGACAAGGCCATCGAATACACAAAGCAGTTGCAGCGGTACCATCCCGAATCGCCAGCCGCTGCACGCATTCTCGGTGAACTTAGTCTGCAACAGGGGAAGTTTGATGAGGCGATTGACGCTTACAAGGAAGTGCTAAGGCAGTATCCGGGAGATGCGGATGCTCAGACTTCCCTGATCGACTGCTACATTCGCCTTCATGATCTTGCTCAGGCTGAGACCAGTCTGGAGGACTTCGGCAGATCGCACGCAGGTGATCCGTTTCGAATGGCCGCCTATTTCCGTTGGAAAGCCAATCTGGCCAACTGGTCGGGCAAATTCAAAACCGGCATGAAGTATCGTTTCGACGTTCTGGCAGAAGCTCACAAAACAAAGGATAATGCTCAGGTTGCCGCGGCACTTCAGGCGCTGTCACAAGCTTATTCCAGTTTCGGGTTCATCGATAGTGCTGTCTACTACTATACTCAGACCGATCGCTGGATCACGAATTTCCAGCGACTCAATTACCCTGTCGGACTTGTGTCCATAGATCGCAGTTACGCCCCCAAAGTGAAATCAATGCAGGAGCAAACGATAGCCAGCCTCAGAACCCGTGTTCCCGCCAACCTGCTTCCTGTTGGCGATGCCGTCCAAGACCTGTTCGACGGTTATGCCAATGCAGATACCGCGAAAATCATTGAGACCATGAAAAGACTAATCAAAATTCCCGGGGTAACCTCGTCCGATGCGCGCCGCGAGATCGGCGAGTACTGCATCCTGACAGGCCGTCACAAGGAAGGCATCGAGTGGATTCTTCCGTATGTTTCTGGCAAAGACCAAACTAGTTCCGGTTTCTACTATCCGCATGACAACTACCTGCTTGGCATCGCCAGCGAAGCACTTGGCGACAAACAGGCCGCCGCAAAGTACTACAAGGAGATGCTAAGATACTGGGGCAATCCTGAGATCGAACTCAAGGAGATCAAAGACGCGAAAGCTCGCCTGGCGCGCTTGGCAGCCTAACCCCCCTTCATGGCCGAACGACCAGGCCACAACAAAAAAGAGGCAACGCCGCGTCGCCTCTTCTAATATTCAATGTCTTTAGCTGTAGCTTAGGTCAGATACGCCCGCAGGCTTCGAGAGCGCGAAGCGTGTCGCAACCTCCTTATGGCTTTTTCTTTGATCTGTCTTACTCGTTCGCGAGTTAAGTTAAAGCGGGCGCCAATCTCTTCCAATGTTAATGCCTTTTCATGGTTCAGGCCAAAGTACAGATTGATCACCTCCGCCTCGCGGGGAGTAAGTGTGTCGAGCGCTTTCTCGATTTCAACCCTCAGCGATTGATCGAGCAGCGCTTCATCGGGAGCCGGCTGGAATTCGTCTTCAAGCACATCGATCAGACTGTTGTCTTCCGATACCGAAAACGGCGCGTCCAGCGACAAATGCGAATTGGAAATCTTCAGAGTATCAGAAACTTCCGCTTCCGAAAGATCCAACTGGTGAGCGATTTCCTCAGGCGACGGTTCGCGTCCGTACGCCTGCTCAAGCGACGATGACACCTTGCCAATCTTATGCAGAGTGCCAACGCGGTTAAGCGGCAGACGGACGATACGCGATTGTTCGGCAAGCGCTTGCAGAATCGCCTGACGGATCCACCAGACCGCGTAGGAGATAAACTTAAATCCGCGCGTCCAGTCGAACCGTTTCGCAGCTTTAATCAGTCCGATATTCCCCTCATTGATCAAGTCCGCCAGCGACAGACCCTGGTTCTGGTACTGTTTGGCCACGCTCACCACGAAACGCAAGTTGGCTTTGGTCAGCGCTTCCAGCGCCGATTGATCGCCCTCGTGGATTCGCTTGGCCAGACGCACCTCCTCTGCCGCGTTAATCAAAGGCGTTTCGCCGATCTCGCGCAGGTAGAGGTCTAATGATCTGTCTTCGTCCCGATACTTTTTGGACTGTCTTGCCAAGTCTACTCTGTCCTCATGTTAAAGTGAAAAAAAGCACCACCTGTTTCCTCCATAGAACAGGGCAACGAAGTTAATTACGTTATCGTTA
>JAPLUP010000143.1 GCA_026397575.1 Candidatus Zixiibacteriota bacterium | reverse complement strand
ATCCTTGGTGGATGACCGGTGATTGGTCAGACTCTTGCGTTTGGTCGGATTACACGGCAGATCATTCGGGCGCGAATTCTCTCCCACGATCTGGCCGTTGTAGATTCGTTCGGTCGGTTCCACAAAAATCACCGCTCGCTTCTGCAATCCTTCAATCGCATACGCCGTCGCCGGGCCGGTCTCGATGCTGACGACCGAACCCCGGTTACGCGAGACAATCTCGCCTCGCCACGGACCATAGCCGAAAAATCGGGAGGCCATAATCCCCAGCCCACGAGTATCAGTCAAAAACTCCGAGCGGTAGCCAATCAGGCCGCGCGTCGGTATTTCAAATTCAATTCTGATGACATTAGTGTCGGCGTTTTCCACCGTCCGAAGTTCCCCTTTGCGTTGCGCCAGCTTCTCAATAATGATCCCCTGGTACTCCTCGGGAATATCGACAATCAATTGCTCCATCGGCTCAAGCATGTTGCCGGATGCGTCTTGACGGGTAATAACTTCCGGACGAGAAATGCAAAACTCCAGCCCTTCCCGCCGCATTTCTTCAATCAAGATCGCCAGATGCAGCTCGCCCCGACCGGATACCTTCACCCCGTCAGATCGTCCAAGATCTTCCATCCGCAACGCGACGTTGGTCCGCAGCTCTCGCTGCAGGCGTTCTTTCAACTGACGAAGCGTTATAGCCGTGCTATCCTCACCGGAGAATGGTCCGGTATTGATCAGGAAGAACATCGACACGGTCGGCTCTTCGATTTCCAGCGGCGGCAAAGCCGCCGAGGGATCTTCCAGCGCCGAGAATGTGTCGCCGATGCCGATTTCACTCGGCCCGGCCAGCCAGACAATATCCCCCGCGCTGATTTTGTCGGCTTCGACCCGCTGCATTCCGCGTGTCACCCAGAGGTGGACGCCCTTCTCTTTGGACGAATCGACAAACTCCCAGCCGGCCTCCTGATTGGATGAATCTTTCCATCGCATCACAAACCGACTAAATTCCTCACCCTTGTTGAGCGTACCGCGCAGCACCCGGCCACCGCCGATCTGTCCGATATAATCGCTCCAGGCCAGCGTGCTGACCTGCATCAGAAACGGACCGTTCTGGTCAACTTTGGGCGGCGGAACCTGCTCAATCACGGTTTCAAACAGCGCCTCCATCCCCTCGTGCGCTTCTTTGTCCAGGTTTCGCACAAACCAGCCATCGAGTCCCGAGCCAAACAGCACCGGGAAATGCGCTTGTTCGTCGGTTGCCCCAAGATCAAGAAACAGATCAAATGTCTTATTCAGAGCGTAATCCGGACGAGCGTTGGGGCGATCCACTTTATTGATAATTACAATCGGACGTAACCCCAGCCGTAGCGCGCGCATCAGCACGTACCGCGTCTGCGGCATCGGCCCTTCACTGGCGTCTACCAGAAGCAACACCGAATCGACCATCGAGAGGACACGCTCCACCTCGCCGGAGAAATCGGCATGCCCCGGCGTATCGATAATATTAATAAGATAATCGTTCCAACTAACCGTACAGTGTTTGGCGCGAATAGTGATGCCCCGTTCCCGCTCCAGGTCGTTATTGTCCATGAGGCGTTCCGCGACCTGCTGATTCTCCCGAAACGTCCGGGTGGCACGAAACACGGAATCGATCAGGGTCGTTTTCCCATGATCGATGTGGGCCACTATGGCCAGATTGCGAATGCGGTCGACCGGCATCATACGACGAATAAACCTCTCATAGGGCGGATGAGTTTCCGCCTTGTTAGAAACTCCAGACATAAGCCACTGATCAAACCGTTAAAGGGAAGATCATCTTAAAAGAAAACCAGGTCCGGCAATCGCCGGCTGGATCAATGTAGGCTTGGGCAAGTATAATGCCTGAGGTCGAATTCTGCAAGTTCTATCTTAAGGCTCACTTGTGATTGCCGGTCAATAGAGAGATCCGTCATGCCAAACCCGCCTTAAGCCGTAGTGCGGAAAGGCTTAGTTGACGCCGCGGCAGTTTTGCCCGCGTTTCGTTTCGAGGAACCGATCGGGCTGCGTGCTCAATCACCCGGTTGCGGAACTCATCTCGCTGTTCCCCCTTATGATATCTCCTTAAATGGCCATGGGTTATAATCGCCACCCCAATTCAGTTGCCTCACTCTCCGCAAACTCTACTCCACACATAGTCTTGAACCGGGAATTTTGCCTCGACGACCTCTGTTTCTCTCACAAATCGCGCTAGTTTTGCAGACTGAGTCTTGGCTTTTGATTTGACAGCATTACCCAATTTGGGTACATTGTTACCCTAAATGGGTACGAAGGTTGGAAATATGATTACCGCGCTTTTCCCGGGAACGAAACGCAAGGTTCTGGCCCTGTCCTTTCTTAATTCGGACCGGCAATACTATTTCTCAGAAGTAGTTCGTCTCACCGGAACGCGCCAGGGGGTGGTACAGCGTGAGTTGAAAACCCTGACCGAAGCGGGTATTCTCAGCGCCGAGAAACGAGGCCGCCAGAAGTTTTACACAGTGAATAAGAACAATCCGATTTTCCCGGACTTGCGAAATATCGTTTTCAAGACATTTGGCGTCATTGGCCAGGTCAAGGAAGCTCTAAGACTGCTGGATAAGAAGATCAGAGTCGCTTTTATCTATGGGTCATTTGCCAGAGGCGAAGAAGCCACGGGCAGCGATATCGATCTTTTCATTGTCGGTCGCGCGTCTCTCGATGAGGTCGTCAGCGCCCTCTCCAACGTTGAGAATGCCATGGGCCGCGAAATAAACCCCGGTCTCTTTTCGGAAGCGGAGTTTAAGAAGAAGTTTTCTCAGAATAACCATTTTGTCAGGTCGATCATGAAGACGGAGAAGAAATTCATAATAGGGACAGAGGATGAGCTTAGAAGACTGGCTCAAGACAAATCATCCGAAGCTGCTAAAGTGAGAGCATTGCCTTAGTTCGATGCACACACGTGATCCTTTGGGATCTGAAGGAGAAACTGAGCCCTTGATATTTCGGGTGACGCAGAAACTGGCAAAAAAGATCAAGGTCGTTCCTACCACCTCTTTTCAACCGCATGACAATCCGTTTCTGGATTGGACGGCTCATCTATTTATGGTTTCCCGCCGGCAGTGCATCATGTTGACAAATTCCCGCTGCCTCTATTCGATTGTTTTGACCGGCAAAGGTATCACCAGCGAAAAGTCATTTGTTGAGCAGGGGCTGAAAGACCTGCGCGATTACATGGTGCTCGATGGCACCGCATACATTTTTGACGTCAATCTTGAACCACAAGTCGATTCCGTCACGTTCTGCAAGGCCGGTGACCGCCGTGTTCTCGGCTCAATGAATGATTTCATTTATCAGACCAAGCGGTACCTGTTGGAAATGGGTCTTCCCGTGCCACTTGTGAATATGCGACTGAACGAGATGCCAATGTCCATGCTTGAGTACCGGCATCCCAAAATGGCGTTGCTGGCTTTTGCGGGTCAGCTGAAGTCATGATTTGGAGAGCGTCATTCAATTGTTTTCCAACCCGTTTGGCTCTTTGTCGAGTAGTTTATTTCAACCCAAGAGCTAAATTCTACTAAAGTCTGGGGAGGGTGAGGGCGGGGCGGCTTGGAGATTAGCCCAGTAGGGCAGGTGCCCCCGCCGCGGCGGGGAATGACAGGTTGGGTGTCATCGCCAGTCATGATGAAATGTATTGTCATAACATGCTCTTTTTCAACAGGCTCTAGAGATTAACCAAAATAACTCATCATATTTGCTGCCATTATGCACAGAAATTTTATAGTTTTGTAATTATATGTGGGACATTGGACAACGCCAAACCTGTATTTATCTTGATCATTTCGTATTTTAGTATTTCGAAGGGCTAATCCAGACATCAAACCTGCCGAATTACTTTAAAGATAGGTTCTTGAGCCTCATACCATGGTCGCTGAAAACCATAGTGTATCTATTGGGGGCAAGACAAATGAGACAGAAAAATTGGTAATAATTAAAGAGGGGTGGAACAATGAAAAGACGTGATAAAAATGGGCCTAATAAGAAGGCCGGGGTTCTGTTTCTAATCGGGGCATTGACCCTGTTTTTCTTGATTGGCGGTCAGGCATTGGCGTTGACGGATCATATTGTGTTTTGCGTAAACGGCGACACCACAGCCACGAGCATGGTTCAGGGGGAATATCTGGCCTGGGGCGCCAACTGTGATACCGGTGCCACACTTTTCTGGGAAATCTGGTATGACGTCAATAATGATAGTATAATTGACGATCCCGGCGATAAACTGGTGACTACTTTCACCATTGCCGACGGCGATACTAATTCGCACGATTCACCGCCCGACACTAATCCGGTACCCGACGGATTCTACATGAAGTCTCTGACGACTATGGGCATCGCTCCCGGCCAATATATATTCAGGGTAACCGACATGAGTGACGATTCTAAGGTGTCCCGAGCTTTCAGATCCATTGAATATATTTTGCCGCCGAACAAATTTGTTGGTCGCATTACCGTAGAAGATCATCCGGCGCCTGATTCATCGGTGTTGAAATGGGTCTGGATCGAGGCCTCAGCTGACGATGATCAGATGTGGAGCGGCTTTACCGACGACAGCGGCAATTTCTCAATCAACGTAGGAATTTCCGGAACCGATGTTTCGTTTGAGATTTCGGCCAAGGAAATTCCCGGATATGTGGAGCCGTCCAAGCAGTCAGCGATCGCATCGGGAATAGACACTCTGGATGATTTCGCCTATGTCACCCCGTCGGATAGTGTCTATGGTACTGTGACCGACGAACATGGGGCTAATCTGCCG
>JAPLUP010000446.1 GCA_026397575.1 Candidatus Zixiibacteriota bacterium | reverse complement strand
GAACGTTAGTGGCACCGCCTGGAGCCGAAGGCTGAGTTACTACTATTCAGACCTCAGCCGTAACGGCTACTATAAGGGATTCGGTTTCTCGGTTCGCTGTGTCAATGATATCCCTGTCGGCATAGTTGAACACGGAGGCGCGGAGCATCCCAACGCATTCCGTCTTGCTCAGAATTACCCCAACCCCTTCAACCCGGTGACGACGATCAGTTATGACATTCCCACGCGTACCAAGGTGACTATTGAGGTCTTCAACGTGCTGGGACAGTCTGTACAGTTACTGCTCTATGAAACCAAGTCGGCTGGCTCGTACCATATTACGTGGGATGGGCGGGACGCCTCTGGCAGACCAGTCTCAACTGGTGTCTACCTGTATCGCTTCAGTGCCGGTGATGTCGTTCAGACGAAGAAGATGTTGTTAGTCAAATAGCTGAATTCCGCGGTCTGGGCGGCAGTGGAGGGCAGGTCAGAAGAGGCTGTCCCACAAGTTTTCATTTCTTGAGAGGGGGTGACGTATTAGAGTGTGGTGAGAATTGGAGGCAGAGAGATGATCTACCGTCGCGAAGATGCACGTCAGCTTGGATTTTCTTGTCCCTACGATGAGGTGGCTGAGGAGCCATTAGTGTTGACGATTGACCGTTTTGTGGAGCAGTTGGATCTGGGGGGGTTGCATGCTCGGTACAGCGAAGCGGGGACCGGTTATTATGATCCGGCGATGATGTTGAAGGTGTGGTTTTTTGCCTATTGTGATCGGAGTTGGCATAGTCGGCAAGTGGCCCAGCGAGTTCAGTATGATGTGCGCTATCGGTACTTTGTGGGTTCACATCGGCCGGACTTTCGGACGTTGAATCGTTTTCGCAAGGATCATCTGGATTTACTGCCGGGCCATTTTGCGGCGTTGGTGGCACATTGTGAGGAACTGGGGTTGATCGACAGTTCGGTGGTAGCGTTAGATGGAACCAAGCTTCGGGCGAATGCGTCGGGGGGGAAGCGAGGCCGAGATACGTTGCACCGTGAGATCAGCCGTCGTCTGTCGCGAGATGCGGAGGCTGACGGGCTGGAGGAGGGGGCTCCGGCAGATACATCGGAGCCGGAGACGAGTGTTTCGTCTGGACGTGCGACCGATCCGGACGCGCGGTTGATGAAGACGGACGGAGTGGTGCGACCGTGTTACAATGCGCAGGTGGTGGTTGACAATCATCAAATCATCGTGGCGGCAGAGGTGAATGATCATACCAATGACAAGTGGTCGCTACCGCCCCTCCTGGATCAGGTAGGGCGTCGGCTGTCGTCGGAGGTGGGAGCGATCGTGGCGGATGCCGGATATTATTCGGCGCGGAATGTCAAGGTTGCCCAGGAGCGGGGCTGGGATGTGTATATGCCGAAGGAGCGCAATGGACGGAAGATATTTGGCCAGGAACAGTTTGTCTATGATGCCGCTGGTGACCGCTATCGCTGTCCGAACGGGCACTGGTTGGCCAGA
The DNA here is from genome assembly GCA_026397575.1 of Candidatus Zixiibacteriota bacterium. Lineage (GTDB taxonomy): Bacteria > Zixibacteria > MSB-5A5 > CAIYYT01 > CAIYYT01 > CAIYYT01. The sequence goes on along the minus strand of JAPLUP010000446.1, from coordinate 882 downwards.
GGCCGTCATCACTATCGGCAGGGAGTGATAAAGACATTTTATCGTAGCACGATCAGCCAATGTCGTGATTGTCCGCTGAAGGCACAGTGTACCCGGGAACGCTTTCGCTCACTGGAGATAGCCGAGACCTATGTCTATGAGAGAGAGCTTGCGGCCAAGTTGAGTTCACCGCGTGGCCAGGCGATCCATGCGCGTCGTCGCGAACTGGTGGAACCGGTGTTTGGCAACATCAAATCGAATCTCGGCTTTACGCGCTTCAGCCTGCGTGGTCTGACAAACGTGAATGGAGAGTTTCTGTTGGTCTGCATCGCCCATAACCTGAAGAAACTGGCGAAGTGGCAAGGCTATCGTGGCGTTCAAGCGGCCTTTGTCGTTGGAATCCGGTCCATCAGGGTTCGTCTGAGTTACTATCTGACCAAAATCCGACTTGCCGGCACCATAGTAACCAAGAATCACTCTTGGCGACCGGTGTGTACAATATAGCGCTTACAAAACCGGCTTCTGAGACAGCCTCAGGAGGCTTGCCTCCTGACACTGGATGTCAGTACCACGAGGGTCCTGACCTACGAAGACTGCCGGCGGTATCGCCGTCAGGTCATAATCTGTCTTCAAGCAGGACGGATATCCCTATTGCGCAATCCTAAGGACCTCCCTATATTTTTGCGACACCGGGACGACAGCGTTGCGTTCTCCCCGAATCACTGTCCCGGCTTGTGGAAGTTCAAGGAGGAATTCATGACTGTCCGAGGACACGCCGCCAAAGGGCCGCGCGAGTTGCTGGTGGCGTACGAGTACGCTCTCGACCCGCTGGGGCCATACGACGTGGAAATTGCCGTCACACATTGCGGCATCTGCCACAGTGATATTCATCTGATAAACAAC
>JAPLUP010000474.1 GCA_026397575.1 Candidatus Zixiibacteriota bacterium | reverse complement strand
GTTTCTCAAACTCGCAAAAGCCCGGCTCGACACCGAGCGGGAAACCTCGGCCAGAGAGCTCGACTCGAAAAAGGGACTGATCGACCAACAGCTTCAGGCGATGACTGTGCAGATGGAACAGGTTTCGCGCACGATCAACGAACTGGAAAAAGACCGCGTTGAGAAGTTCGGACAACTTTCCAGTTCCCTTTTGCTGCATGCGGAACAGACCCAATCTCTTATGCAAACGGCCAACGCGCTCCGACAGGCGCTCTCCAGCACCAAAGCCCGAGGGCAGTGGGGTGAGCGCATGGCCGAGGATGTGTTGCGACTGGCGGGATTTATCGAGAATGTCAACTATGAGAAACAGAAAAGGATTGATTCTTCCGGGAAGATCCCTGATTTTACATTTTTCCTGCCGCAGGAACTCAAGCTTAACATGGATGTAAAGTTTCCGCTCGACAACTATCTGCGCTATCAGGAGGCGACCAGCGATACCGACAAATCACGCCACCTAAACGATTTCCTGCGCGATGTGCGCGGTCGCGTCAAGGAAGTCGCCAGCCGTGAATACATCAACCCCGAGCAAAATACCGTCGATTACGTGCTGCTTTTTATTCCCAACGAGCAGGTCTATGCTTTCATTCACGAGCAGGATCGCAAGATTCTGGACGATGCGCTGATGAACAAAGTGGTCTTCTGTTCGCCGCTGACCTTGTACGCCATCTTAGCGGTAATCCGCCGTGCCGTCGACAACTTTACTCTGGAAAAGACGTCACATCAGATTCTCTCCTTATATGGTGAGTTTCAGAAGCAATGGACCAAGTTTGTCGAGCGGATGGATTTGCTGGGGAAGAAAATCAGGGATGCGCAGGAAGTCTACGAGGAGGTCACCACCACTCGCCGCCGCCAGTTGGACCGCGTGCTCGATAAAATCGGCGATCTGCGCACCCAGACAGGACTGCCGGAGAACAATGTCAATTCAGTCGAGGACAATTCACAATAGCGGCATGCGGAGCAGCCCTCGCCGTTGCACATCGTCCATCCATAACTAGAATAAATAGGGGGACTGTTGAAAAGGCCCAGACCGCATCATTGCGAGGAGTGCGGAGAGGTGATGCACGGCGCGGAGCACGACGAAGCAATCTCGATTTACGCTCTTTCGATGCAGGCGCGCAGATTGCTTCGTCGTCCCGCGACTGCGGGACTCCTCGCAATGACAATTCCGAGGTTTTTCAACAGTCCCATAAGAGAGGGGTAGCCGCACGGGCTACCCCTATAACACACTTAAGTTAGTCGAGCCTACTTCGGAGTCGGCTTGGCTTGTTGCGGACTGGGCTGTCCGGTGCCGGGATTGATGACGATAATCGTGTTCCTCTCGATTATCGCACCTGTCGGCGTCAGGTCGAAAGCATACCACCAACGACCGATACCAGTAGTTGGGACATCAAAGCTGCGAATGAGAGACGATCCCTTATAGAAATCAATGTGGGCACGCGAAACAGTGATGTCCGGCGAACGGGAGTAATTGTGTACTGAGAACTTGCAGGTATCAAGGAGTTTCCAGATTGTGATTGTTTCCCGCCCGTAACCACTGACATCGTCTACATCCAGGAAGGCGAATGGTGTCGTATCGAGGCTTCCCATACGAGAAAAGTAGACTTCCGTGTCAAGCGTCCAGAGATGAAGATCCAGATCGCGTGGTTCCGCACCCCAGGTCAGAACCGCTCGATACTGGTTAGAACCCAACACGGGTGTAATCACGAAATTAAGATTGACCGTAGGCTGTAGAAGCTGGACAGTACGCGTACCTTGAATGTAACCTGTCTTCGATGCAACCACTTGATACGCTCCATAGGGCAACTCGGCTATTGAGAACGAGCCGTCGCTATTGGTTTTCACTGAGCGTTGGGCCGGCCCCGTGACCGTGACATCTACACTGTCCAGAGGATTGCCATCCAGCGCATTGCTTACACTTCCCATGATTGTGCCGTATTCGGAAACCTGCTGAATACTGATCGTTTGACCGTCCGCGACAAAGGAGCTACTCCCCAATTCGGCAATCGTGCCGACGTTGTCAACCATCCTGTCTGTGGACAGTGTTAAGTCAGTTGCTCCGGCGGTGAGTGCCGTGAACCACAAATCGACTAGCGCCGGGGCATTCGACGGGACGACATCATCATTGCCTTGGCGTGACACACGGATCAGGAGTTGGCTTTCGATAACAGACGCCGTGTCGGTCAGTGCACCCCAAGCCGTACCCGACGGTCGGATGCTATCAAACCTGATAGCCGTCGGATCAAAAGTGACCTGGAAATCCCCGCTGCGAAACTTGGCGATGTTGTACAATTCAAGTTGGCTTACAAACGGTGAAGCGGTCTGTGTTTGCATCCAGTAAGGCGACAGTTTCACCATTGGCACGGCAGGCAGAAGTTGCAGCGACACGGAGTTGTTCTGATCGGGCTGGATATTGACGGTAGTACTGCCAGCGTAAATAACTCGATTGCTGGCATCAAGCCCATTGACGGTGAAAGTTGCATTACCGGCGTAATGGTCAAACGACGAAAATCCAAAGTGGCCATCGGCTACGGCCGTTGTATCGCGTTGAATGATTTGATCATTTTGTACAACCTCCAGCGTCACCTTCTGCACCGTTGCCGCCAAAGAAGTCTTAAGCAGCGTAACCGCCAGTGCCGTAGGTTGACGATCAGATTTCGTCGGCTTGTTACTGCTGCAGCCAATCAGAAGGGATACCGTGATCAGGCTAACCAGAGCTGTGAATTTGATTGCTTTCATCATCCTCTACCTCCCCTGTCCCGGTTGAAAGGTCAGTACGAATGCCAGTCCGAGACCGGTAAGACCGTATTGCGAATCAATTTTGCCTGTGTAATACGAAATCATCGAACTGGCGGAAAAGGCATTAGTCAAAGCATAACCAACACCGCCGCCAAAACCGACATTGTAGGACTTGGGCAAAAATTCGAAACTCTCCTTGGCATAGTCGTTAGCGCTCACGTTCTCCAACTCAAGCCGACCAAGAATTCGCAGCTTCTCGGATGCCGGGAAGCTGCCATTGGCATAGATGAGGATTTGGCTGCGCCCCGATTTTAGTACTTCGTCAGACAATACCTGTTCGCTGGACGATCTGATCTTCGCCTTGCTGCGCATCAGCACAGACGTTCCGAGAGTCAGATCAAATCCTTCGCTGTATGTCACAGCCCCGCTAATGATCGTGGCTACGCCGGCCTGAAAGGTTTCTTTGTTGTCGTACTTGTCCTTGGTGTAATACTTGAGAGTCACACCGAATGATCCGCCGACGGGGCGGCCGTCAAAACTGAAGCCGAGCGATCCGAAGATCTCATCGCCGTATTTGTATTCTCTGGTATCCAACTTGAGCGGTCGATACTTGCCACGGTGCAGATAACCTCCGCCAACATTCAGGCCAAAACTCCCCCAACTCGGAAGTACAAACCAATCGACGCCGATATCGAGCCCCTGACCGTAGCGACGTACCATGAATTTGCGGGAGACGTCGGCTATCACAGTTGTGAGTCCGTATTCGTCAGCGGTCAACTCTCGCTTGCCGGTGGGTAGATTGAAAAATACCGATCCGGCGCCCTTACCTTCCCCGAAAGTGTAAGTAATTCGCAGTCGGGTATCGTTGAGAGACGATAGACTTTGCTTGACATTGTCTGCTGAGTTATCGTACTCCAGCCGCGAAGTCGTGTTCGCCATTGTTCCACTCAGATCAACATGCAGCCGGTCACTCACTACTCCTGTCGCGTTTAACCCGAACACCCCCTGACCAACTTTCTGATCATTAGGAAATGCCCCGTCAGTTGCAGCTGGCCATCTGCCGTATGCAGATAGATCCAGTTTCCAGTTCTGATAGGCATAGTAAATTGAAAGCCTGTTCTGCTTCTCCGCATATCCGTCACTCGCGAAGACGATCAGTAGTGTTGTTGCTATAAGAACCGTTCTAATAGTCATAACATCCTCCCTATCTCACCGAACCCGACACGGTTGCCGAGCCGGTTCCGACGGTTGTTGTGGGAAGGTCTTGATGACGCGGATCGGCATCCGGATTTGAAAGGTTGAGCAATTCGCTTCCGAGTCTGTCGCCATTCGCCGGTTGTGCCGATGTGCCCGCTAACACGACGCCACTAAACCGCTGTAAGTCAGCTGAACCGACTTGCAGCAACTGCGCCTGATCGTGGAATTCCTTCGCTAGATCAAAAGACGGATCAATGCGCGCTGCTTCGACAAAGAAAGCATCGGCTTTGCCGTATTCTCCGCGGTCAAACTGGTCCACGCCACGGCTAAAGGCGAGAAACGCTGAGTAGGAATCAGTCGGCGACTTCTTGAGTTCATGCCGCACGCTACCGCTGAGTTTGATGCCCAGACTATCCAGCACTGCCAGCGTCATCTGTTTCTGCACCTTCATAGCTTTGGAAAACTGATCGTCGGCAGCGAATGCCGGACTGTATGAACCAGCGCCCGTGTTGATTAGGCCGGTCTGTATGGAAAGCTTGTCAGCGGCCGGAGAATCGAGATTTGCTGTAACAAGGTGCTGCGCCTTGACGAATTTCCCGAGCCGCGGTCCGGAGTTTTTGGCAACAAAGCCCTTGTCGGCGGCTGCCAGTTCGTCGGTCAGATATTTCAATTGCAGGCGCTCAACAACCTGTAGTTCCTTCACTGAAGCCAGATCGTACCAGAGCGCCGCCGCCATTCCTTGCGCCAATGAATTCACATCTTCACCAGCTTTATCGGGGACGCGGAAAGGCAGCACCCCGATCGTGTTTTCTGTCGGCGTCTGACTTGCCAATGATGTTTCATTCTTCACTGCCTCAGCGACTTGCTTGCGCATCTGTTCATTCTGCACATACAGCAAGCGACCCTTGATTTGTGGAGCCAGTGGTGATTTGCTGTTAGCCGCCAGGAACTTGGCATAGAACTCGGCAGCGCCGGCGAAATCATTTTTCGTTTCCGCGATCATGCCGAGGTATAGTGTGATGGCGCCATCTTTCGGAATCCGCGCTTGTGCCGCCTTCAGGAGCTTTTCGGCTTGATCGTAGTCCCTTAGATAATAGTAAACCTGCCCCAAGGCACGCTGCACCTGAGGATCGCCCGGGCGTTCGTGCAGCGCTTGTTCGTAATAGACCAGCGCCTGCTGATAGCTCTGCTTCTTGAGAGCTTCGTCGCCCTGTCTGAGGAAGCTCTGACTACAGCCCACGATGGCCGTCAACAGCACTACTGCAAGCGTCAGAGTGCTCGCTCTGGTTATGTTCATACCTTGTCCTCCTTAAGAAACAAACAACCTGCGAGCAAATCCGTTGCGGCAGGGTCTGCGCCGCAAGTGTCTGTTGTGTATCAAAATGATCTGACTGCAAATACGTTCGGGAACTAATCAATACAACCCAAATCAATCTACCATTAAACGCAACTCTGCCATTTTCTTATGGCAATATTACTGAATGCCATACTCTGTTCGCAACGTCATTCTTACACGAACATAAAATATTGGCTCCAAATGGGTTTTTGCTAACTGCGACTCGATACAGGCACCGCTTGCGCCTTGGTGTTCACTCCGATCTCAAACTTTTGTCGACCATTCGCGGGCAACAAAGCCATCTGTGAATGTCAGTACGGCGCTATGCCGCAATCACTTAGACGCTTCCATGCTGACGTCGTTTGCAGCCCACCGGAAATTCCCGCAGAATCTTGTTACCTTCTGACCTCCAAAAGCATCTCTTAGGCAAGTGGGAAAGAACAGCAGTCCATTCTGGCAGCTGGTCGAAAGAGAGCACGAAAAGGCCAGAGCATATTGTAGCCGATTGACGGGCAATTCTGGCGATGGAGATGATTTATACCAGGATGCTGTCATTAAGGCTTTCAAGGGTTTCGATGGTCTCAAACAGGTGGATTCTTTCAGGCCGTGGTTCTATCAGATCATCAACAACACCTACAAGGGTCGTGTTAGAAACCCTTGGTGGAAACACGTTTTGTCTCGGCCAACTGGAATTGCGGATCATGACTGGAGTCACAATCCCACTGACCTTTATGAAGCGAGAAGACGCTTGGATTCCGCTCTGTCGGCACTCAGCATTGATGATCGCATCATCGTGACCCTCGCGGAATTGGAGGAATGGAAGATCTCTGAATTGGCTGAACTAACTTCCAAGACGGAAGGATTTATCAAGATGCGCTTGTCTCGAGCCCGAGCGAAAATGCGCAAGCGGCTGGGCAGCTTGCATCGAAGAACAACAAAACGCACAAGCGATAGAGGAACAGTGAATATATGCTGTGCCACCGAGCCCGAAGAAGACTAAACGAGTGTGATTGGTTCCAAGGCAACTACAGTCTGGACGAAGAGCTAATGGAGCATTTGGGAAAATGCCCCAAGTGCTACAGTCTGGTTCAGGCTGAAGAAACTTTGCGCAGTGATCTCGGCGTTCTTCAAGAGGCGAAACCGGACGGCGATCTGTCATTGAATGCTATTAGGGAAAAGGCCGAGGGTCTGGCACGCGGGGCAAACAGAGTGGAACAGGATGTCAGATCTTTTGCTCATAGAATGGCGCTTGCTCTCGTGCCTAACACGCGCTACAAATTCGCCGTGGTAGCAATTGCCATTCTCGTTGGATTCCTTGCCATCGTTCCCTTCAACTTCAATGAAAAGATCGGTTATGAAATCGCTATCGGTGGCGTAGAGAAGAGCATCGCCTTGGATAACCAGCAGATCACCTCGCTTCTCGGCGCGCTTGGAATGGAGAAAGGCAAGGCATCTATTCTTCTGGATTCGCTGGGGATGAGCGACATCCGTCTCTCTGTCGGCGAATGTAGCGAGACTTGCCGTTTGACGATATCCGATTTGAAAACCGAGCGAGACGTAAGACTGATGGTGAAAGCAATAATCGAACTGGGTTGCTGTCAGATCGACAAGATTGCTCCCATCTTCCGCAGCGAATCAACAAGCTTACTGCGCCTTGCTGCCAGGAAACTGCTTTCTTGAAAGTCATCTTGCCTGCCGTCTAAGGACGGCGAGTTGTAACGTACGAACCTGTACGATTAGCATAGAAAACCATCGACCTACCAAAACACTCTGAGGAAACGGAGAAAGAGATGAGGAACTCAGTACTAGTTATTTTGATCGCAACACTCACGCTTTGTGGCATCGCGCTCGCACAAGAGACTAAGAGCACGAACGCCAAGGTCTTTATTGAGGAGACAAACTTCGACTTTGGATATATTCCTGGTGGGGAGGTCGTCAGCCATTCGTACTACCTGCACAGTCGGGGCACAGACTCGCTGAAAATCCTCAATGTTAAGCCCGGCTGCGGTTGCACCAAAGCCCCCCTTAAGAAGGACGTAGTTGCCGTCGGCGACAGCGCAAACGTCGAACTGGTATTTACATCGAGTAAGGGAGGTCGCGGTGCGGTCTCAAAAAGCGCCACCGTAACCTGTAATGATAATGACCGCTCGAATTTCCAGTTGACTTTCAAAGGCATGACTTACGACTCTCCCGATTCGCTCCGGCCACTGAGTCTCTCCGATGCAACCATCAAGATCGATGCGGAGGGAAGGTCAAAGGAAGCAAAACTCGAAGTCAAGAACGTCTCCAAGACCAACGTCAGAATTCACCTGGTCAGCCAACCTTCCGACTATCTGAAAATTGATGTTCCGGACTCCGAAATCAAACCGGGCAAGGAGAAGGAGATCAAAGTACGGGTCAACCCTCTGGTCAATGATGAGGAATTCAAAAAGTCGTTTACGTTCGCTGTGAACGATTCCGCCGGCACTCGTTACACGGTTCCGGTGCTTGTCACTAAGGCAGCCGACGTGACGCAGACTCTGTCCTCACCAGACAAGAAGGTTGAAGGCACTCATTAGTGCCCACCATGTGACGTACGCAAAGTAGAGAGAACCGCCCGAATGGGCGGTTCTTCATGAAGTTGTGATCGTAGCCAACTGCTAAGGTGTTTCGCAAGTCGTGGACCAGCTGGTGCTGTGCAGTGCGACTCGTTGAGCCGCTATTGGAAATTCCACGTAACCGACAATGACCCCACCCAGTTCCGGGGCATGCCCGGCTCAAGATAGATTGGGAATTGCTTGTTGCGATCAAGGTCCGGGTTGACAAATGCCGACGCAGCATATCGTCTGTTAAACACGTTGGCAACCGTAACAAATCCTCTGAGTCGTAGCCTCTCACCCATCAAGGGAAGTCCATCGACGCCCACTGTCGCATCAGCCACGTTGTAAGAACCAACGCGAATCGTATTGGCGTCATCAACGAAGTACGAACCAACTCCCTGCGCGCCAATTTCGGCGAAGGCATTGCGCAGCGATCGCGAAGAATAACGGAAGGCGACACGATAGAACATCTCCGGCACTCCCGCCTGTTTGTTATCCTTGTAGTCAGCGGTCTGTCCCGGGCGCCCATAATGGACGGAATCAACAAGGTAATCGAGATATCTGTTTTGCGAATACGTGAATGCGCCGGTGAATGACAACCCTGCGGTCGTATACAGCGTGGAGCCAATCTCGATCCCGGCTCGCCGCGTCTTGCCGGCCGTGAAGTAAAACCTGCCGCCGCGATAAGGGATGATGTCATTTCGGACTTCGATCAGGTAGACTGCAACGTCATAGCTGAGCCCCTCAAGCCACGATTGATTGCTTGCCATCATACCCTTGGTTCCGACTTCGAAAGTCGTGGAGCGGATCGGCTCCAACAGGGGATTGATCGCAGTCAAGGTGTCTTCGCCGGAGGTCGATGGTGGATCAGTTTCGTTACCTGCCGGAATTTCCACACCACCCCCGACGTTGAGGTAAATGCTCTTATCAGCACCGAACCGATAATTCACTCCCCCCTTCGGAGTGATCTGCTCAAAGGACTTCTTGGCGTCAAGTTTCGGATCGATATAGCTATCCGAATAGTAAGTCAGGTTATCATATCGGGCGCCCACAGTTACTCCAAGTCGTCCGGAGAACGTCATCTCGTTCTGAATGAACGCCCCGAAATTGTTCGCCCCTTCGCGTTTATTGTCACGTAATTCGGAGCCGCGATTGCCATTCTCCAAGTTGTAGAAGAGGATCGCCCCATCCTGATAGGCCTCGTCTGTGCCGACGAGAAGCAGATTCTTCACCGTCGGAGAGAAAGCGGATGAATTTCTGAATGTGAAATTGCCGCCGACGTGATAACGCGTAAAATCGCGGAACGTATTCCGCTCCGAGCGCTGCAGGTACTTGGGTTCGACAAACAGCATGGCCGTCAGCCCGCGCGAACTGTCAAATTCGTGCGCGAGCCTGACCCCGAGCCGTCCCTGCCGATTGTGCCGCCGCTCGTCGCGCTCAACGTAGGTCGGCTTGTAATTGACCGTGTCGGCCTGAGCTTGACGCGGATCGTCTTCAAATTGTGCGCGCGTCAACGGACCGGGAATTCGAAAGAGGTTGTTCGCCATTGTCAGGTAGATTCCCAACGAGGTCTTATTGCCAACTGGCGTTACAATTCCGGTATTCACGAGTTCGCGTGAACTGCCGGAATGTTGCCTCCACCCATCATTCTTCGTGCGGCTCAGGTTGAAGAATAGTCTTCCGTTGCCGAGTAACGTGGCCACGTCAAATACCTGTTTCTGGTAGCCGTAACTTCCGGACAAAGACTGCAGGTCAACATGAGGATTGAGGTAATCAACGTCAGAGATCAGGTTAAGCACGCCCCCGCTGGCATTCCCCCATAAAGCCGATGAATTGGAGCGGACTACTTCCACTCGACCAGCGCTCGAAAGATCGAGAAGATCAAATGAGGTCCTCCCGTCTGGCTCGGTCAAAGGGAAGCCATCAAGCATCACTCTCAATCCGCGTGCTGTTCCTGCATTGGAGCGCTCGCCGGCGCCGCGCGCGCCGTAGCCGCGAATCGTCAAGCGCACGTCACGATCACCAGAGCGCGACTGCGCCAACACTCCCGGTACGCTTGCCAAGGCCCGATCGATACCATTGGCGCTCTGGTGGCTAAGTGATGACTGATCAACGATGCTGATCGCCAGTGGGATTTTTAGAAGCGAATCGGAGATCCGAGCTGCCGTGACTGTTATGCTTGGGAACTTGTATTCCGCTGTGTCACGCTGTTCCCCCATGACATTAGAAGTAAGACAAATAAG
>JAPLUP010000508.1 GCA_026397575.1 Candidatus Zixiibacteriota bacterium | reverse complement strand
CATCGTCCCAGAAACAGACCGCCAGCGCCGCTCTGGTCACCTTCAAATAGTTGCGCGGCGTCTCAAATGTCCCGTCGGCTTTGCCATAAGCAATGTACAAGCTGTCCGCCGTGTTGCCGGTGTAGATTACATCAGTGCGATTGTCACCATCGATGTCTGCCTGCTTGATGTAAAAGACGTCGGCTGTATCTGGTGTTTGCACAATCCGAAAATCGGGATCGCAGGCGTTGCCAATGCCATCGGCATCACTATCTGCTTGGTCGGGATTGTATGTATTCGGGCAGTTATCGCAGGCATCACCGATACCGTCCGCGTCAGTGTTGGTCTGTAGTGGATTGGCGACCGTCTCCATCAGAGTTTTGCTGATTAGCATTGGCCACAGCAGGGCAATTGTCGCAGGCGTCGCCGAGACCGTCAATGTCAGCGTCGGTCTGAGTCGGATTGGATATCAGCGGGCAATTGTCGCTGACATTGGGAATGCCGTCACCGTCCCAGTCGGGATTCGGCTGAATATGAGCATAGATATTCTCGTCAGCGGGACTGCAACCCCAACTGCAGAAGTAGTTGTCGATGGCATACCAGGCGGTGGAGTATCCACTCTCCCACCCATAATTGAGATGATAGCGATTGGTGCCGCCGGTATTCTTCCAGCCGTCGATGACCATCGCGTGCGATGTGATCTGGAAATAAATCGGGCGACCGGCATCAATCTCGGCCTTGATAAGGTTGAACCAGCTTGTGACGTTGTAGCTGTTGCGCGCATAGGAAACGATCGTGTTGGGATATTTGAAGTGACTCACCAACGCTGCGGGAGGTTCATTCGAATATGCCGCTGATAGGCAGGAGCCGTACATCATGCTCACAGCGACGCCGGCTTCGTAAGAGAGTTCTGCCACGGCATTCTTTGCCGCAGTAGACGAAGATGCAGTGACACTGTCGAGCATGTTCGCCCAGTCATAGGTGTCGGTATAGTCGGCAGAGAGAGTCTGTCCCGTCGTGGCTTGGCACCCGCCAGTCCCATAATCGCCATTCCAGTAGTAGCTGTGGGTTCCGGTACCGGCGGGAGGCCACTTCCAAAAGTTCATGATCTGCGCCATCGTGGTGGCCATGCAGCCGACCTTGCATTTGCCACTATAACCGGTAGGGCAAAGCATATTGTATGGATAGTTCTGATGCCAGGCAGAGGTCAGAAGCGGTCCGACCTCCTCTTGAGGCGATCGAGGGCTCTTGCTTAAATCAGTAGCGAAAGTCTTTTCATCGACGGCAAAACGATCCCACTGTTGTCGCTCGTCGCGCGCGAAAATTGCTTCACCTCTTGCCGGTTGTACAGCGTCAATGCCACCGTAATTCTGGATAAACAGCTGCATCTGATAGCTCAGATTTTCCCGCAGGAGTTGTGTGAAGCCCTGTGTTTGGTTGACGTCAAGTCCCGATGTCAGGGAGTACACTTTGACCGGTGCAAGTTCTTTCATCACCGGCACCAGAACAAAACCGCGCGGCTCAACTGAATATACCCGCGCCAGGACCGTGTCACCTGACCTGAGTTCGTCAGTTGCTATGATCTGTGGCGAATCGCTGCCGGCCCAGTCACCTGTTTGACTGACCATGTACGTCAACCAGTTGGCTGCCACCTGATTCATCTGGGTGACCGAAGCTTTTTCGGCAAAGAGCACGGGAGTCGCGAAGAGAATTACAAATGCAAGCATACCGAACAATACAACGTGCCGGTGATCCGCCCAGGTAGATGCCTCTATTGACTTTACCTGACTTTTCATAAACCTATAACTCCTCTATGGTACCTGCTTCCCTCTTTCAGGGGCTACTTGCAGGGTAGTGTACGTCGTCAAACCAATTTGGACACAGGGCATTGAAATTTAGTATGCGGTTTGAGCGTTGGCAATCAGTTTTCGGTAGTACTTCCTCCTCAGACCAGACACACTAACCGCACCGCTACGGTCAATCCGCCGTGTGAATTGATATGTCACGCCTTCTTTCGCGAACCACATCGTTGCCCCACCGGCATTGGCACGGAACAAGGCTTTTTCACCCATTGACCCATGTTCTTGGTGAATGCCAACGGCATCTAGTTCATTTTCTGAACCGCGACAAATGGACTTGGAGTCGTCGTTCCCATCAGGGTAGAAACCATGAGCAACGAAAAGGCGGTCAGGATCAAACCTTTTCTGCAAAGCATATCTGTCTCCCATAGGTAGACAGGTTAGATAATGAGTTATGTCATCAAGTACAAAGATAACAACACTGGTTGACTTTGTCAAGAGAATTCGATCGATCAGGCGGCGCTTTCTGCCCGGAACGAGCCGCTGTTCGCCGTGGTCTTGGAGACACCTGATTCCCCAAATGTGGGAAAGAGCGCATTTTCCGCCAAAACGGTCCATGTCGTCCCAATATAAGTGGCGGGAACTCGCCTCGACTCCTGCCTGGCATTCTGATTTGTTTTCGGTTACTTGCGCTGCACGCTTTTTCAAACTTGCTTTTTGGCCGACTTTCAGTTTATTACCCGTGACTCAAAGAACCGCGGTCTTCAGGACGAAGAGATCGCGCAGATCGAAGAGGGCAAATGTCAGACGAAATCAGAGAAGAAAATCGTAGGCTCAAACGAGCAATCGCAGAGCTGAGGATTCTAAATGAGGTCAGCGTGGCGATCAGTAGTGCGGTCGGTGTCGATGCCGTAACAGATTTGATTGTCCAGAAGTGCGTCGAGCACGCTGGCGCCGAGCAGGGAGCAATCTGGCTGCTGGATCCGATAGATAAGACGGCTCCTCCGAAAACCTTTATTAGAGTAATGGACTCCGATGTCAGCGCCATACCTTTCAAAGTCGGCGCCAGTCTGATGGGATGGGTGATCAAAAATCGTAATCCCCTGATAGTGAATGACGTTGTCGGCGACAAGAGATTTGTCGATCTGGCCGGCGAGTATTCCAATCTTCGTTGCTTAATAGCGGTACCGCTGCGACTCAAAGATACCCTGATCGGCGTCATTTGCCTGTTGAACAAGAGCGGCGGTCAGGAGTTTTCGAATGATGATGCACGGTTGTTGACTATCGTAGCATCTCAGTCAGCACAGACCATCGAGAACGCACGCCTTTATGACGACGAACGCCGGCTGCAATCTCTGGAGGATGACCTGCGTACAGCACGACTGATTCAGTATTCCCTGCTTCCGCGCGAAAACCCGCGAGCTGATCACTTCGATATTGCAGGGCTCTATGAACCGGCGCAGTTGATTGGGGGCGACTATTTTGACTTCATCCCCATCGATAAAAATCACTTAGGGATCGCCATCGCCGATGTATCCGGAAAAGGCACGTCAGCGGCACTCCTGATGGCAAGCCTGCAATCGTGTCTGCGTGGACAGGCAATCCTAAACCGAAGCCCAAGGGAAACAATCAACAACCTCAACTTCATGCTTTCCCGATTCCTGGACTCCCGACGACATATCACCCTCATCTATGGCGTCCTCGACCTGCGTCGGCGCCTCTTCACCTATGTCAGAGCCGGACACTGCCCTCCGATTTTCGTCGGCAGTGACAGGATAGTCGAGTTGGAGGAAGGTGGCATCGTCCTGGGCATTTTCCCTGACTACAAGTACACGGAAACTGAAGTCTCGATACGGGCAGGTGAATCGCTTTTGATCTACACCGATGGCATAACAGAAGCCGCCAACGCTTCTGAGGAGCAGTACGGAGAATCACGGCTTCTTGATCTACTGAAAACAAATCGGTCACTATCCGCCGCTGAACTCGTGCGCTTGATCAAGGATTCTGTAGTGCGTTTCCAGGGTGACGTTCCGCAAAGTGATGACATCACGCTTGTTGCCGTGAGAAACCCGGTGTAGGGATCAAGCGTTCGCAAGGGTAATTGCGGACGCATACCGACTCCTGTAGTACGCAGTCAAGTCGCGTGCGTAAGCCAAGCCCCCCTCTTTTCTGCACTTTCCATTCAACATCTCGAAAATGCTCTTGTTTGCCAGGCACCTTTGGCCTATTTTGTCAGCAGGGGATAGCGGCATGTCTTACGATTTGCGATCTGCAAAGTGAAGAAAATACCGATACTATCCTTTGAGGAAACCAGATGTTTAGTATTGGATCCCATGTAGGCAGCTATCGAATCGTTAGGCGACTTGGCGAAGGTGGTATGGGGGTCGTCTATGAGGCCGTCGACGAGCGACTTGATCGAACGGTGGCGCTCAAAGTAATCTCGGACAAGTTCGCGCGTGATCCTGAGTATCGCACCAGGCTCTTTCAGGAAGCCAGAAGCGCCGCCAAGATCAATACAGAACACGTCGTGAAGATTTGGGAATGCTCGGAGTTCGAGGGCACCCCTTTCATTTCCTATGAGTATGTCTCCGGTCGCGGTTTGGATGAAGTTATGCCGGAACTCACTTTCGAAGAGAAAGTGAGAATTGCCCGTGAACTGGCAGAAGGCTTGCAAATTGCACATTCCTTAGGGGTCATTCATCGCGATTTGAAACCGGGGAACGTCATCGTTTCCGATGGCGGTTCGATTAAGATCCTTGACTTTGGTCTGGCCAAGATCATCAGCGCCGATACCATTGACAGTCAGGGAAACATCGAGGGCACTCTATTCTACATGTCACCGGAGCAGGTTTCGGGTGCAAAACAGTCTTTGTCCACTGACATTTTCAGTTACGGCGTGATCCTCTATGAACTGTTCACCGGTCACAAACCGTTTGATGGCGAGTATTCCGCAGCGATTATCTATGCAATACTGCATGAAGACCCGACCCCTCCCTGCGAGTTAGAAACGTCATTGCCAGCTTGGGTCGATCCACTGGTGTTGAGGCTCTTATCCAGAAATGCTGCCGACCGCTTCCCAGACATGGGCTCGGTAATCGACTATCTTGATGCGACACAGACGACGGATGCGGCGATTGCCGGCGTCGGCTCTTACAAGGCCAGGCGACGAACGATAACGGTCACGCATCTCAGAAACCTCTCTGGTGATCTATCGTGGGACTACTTCTGTGTAGGTTTTACGGAGGATCTGATTCGCGAGATTTCGCTGCGCACTGACGCGGTGGTATCGGTTGAGCCTGCTGGTGTTGCGGAAAGAGAGATCACCAGCATTTTCCGGAGATGTCGATCAGATTATGTGATCACAGGGACTCTGATGCGGTGGCAGGATGAGATTAAGCTGGGCCTAAGTGTCTACGGTGAGAATGGCAATAAGCTGATTTATGGTGAGCAGTTTCGCGGTGAGGTGAAGCAACTGTTCGAACTGCTTTCTCGTGCCGCTCGTAGTGCCTCTGAGGCGCTGGCCAGAGCCAGCGGCGTAGCTTTCGTAGATGTCGACCGTCTTCTGGACACCAACGTGACGGCCTATGACTTTTATCTGAAGGGAAGAAGCTACTACCATACCAGCAAACCAGAAGACCTCGAATTCGCAATCAATATGTTTGCTAAAGCTCTCGAACTCGACCCCGGTTTTGCTCTGGCGAAGACCGGCCTCTCCGACGTTCACGCGTTCCAGTACAACGCCTATTATGACAGGCGCCCAGAGAAAATCGCCTTGGCGATCGAGGAAGCTCGCCAAGCATTGGCAATTGATCCCCTGTTACCGGAGGCGCATCGCGCGTTAGGGCGGTGCTACATGTTTTTCGGGGATATCGACAACGCTGAGAAATCTCTGAAGAGATCTGTGGACATTGCACCGAAGTTTGCTATGGGCTATCGGGCGCTGGCCTGGTTGAAGGACATGGCGGGCGATGATGAGGCGGCACTGGTCTGGGCCAAAAAAGCCCTTGAATTGGCTCCTACTGATCTGGAGACGCTGCTACTCCTGGGCTTGTTGTATCTTGACATGCGCAAGTTCACTCTGGCAATGGCGACCTTGCAACGTGCAGTTGAATTGGGTCCCGACTATGGGCGGGCCTACTATTATCTGGGTATAGTTTTCATGAAGTTGGGCGTTCCAGAACTCGCCATCGAGAACTTCCGACTGGCAATCAAGTACAAAGGCGATCCCAACAGCCACGTTGACGCTGGATATGCCCTTATGGTTTCGGGAGACTACGATCAGGCGAATGTGCTCTTTTGTGAATCGCTCGAATATGGCTATTTGCCTTTCATCGCCCACTACTTCCTGGGGTTTATCTGCTTGATTCAAGGCAATTCCGAGATTGCAAGAGGCCATTTTGAAAACGCATCCAGGTCTGCAGAGGACTATCTTAAGGGCGATCCTGCCAACTGCCACATAGCAAGCTATCGAGCCCTCGCGCTCGCGGCCGCCGGAAAAAAGGCGGAGGCACTGGCGATTTTGGCGAAGCTGGTGGCAAACCCCGAATGCCAGGGAGATCTACTCCACAACATAGCGCGATGTTATGCCCTCCTTGGAGACAAGCACCAAGCCGAGATATTCAAGGCCAGAGCGATCGAGCATCACGCCGGTCCTTCGCCAAAGGAACTGGAGTCCGATCCCCATTTTGGAGCGAAGCTCTCTCACGACTGAGTCTGACTAAGTCCACCTATGTTGAGATCGTTGTTTTATGACATCCTGGAGCGGATTGGCCGATCGAAACCAGTGCCCATACATACCCGTTGATGCGGAGAGTTGCTGAAAAACATGGTTTTCTATGGGGGCCGACAGTGAGGGTTTGCCCAGAAACGGTTTCAGAAAGACTGGCAACTGCAAAACGCTGTTGTTTTCATACTGATCGAAGCGATCACTCAGGGACAAGAGAAAATCTTTGACAATTAGAGGAAATTGTGGCGCTATTAAAGTGTTGAAAGATGTCAAATAGTTGTTCTTGAGCCCTCATCGCGTAAATTCCTCTGTGTGAACTTGGTATTGAAGGAAAAAGCAGGCTGGCACATCCTGGATTAGGCAAAGGGTCGAAGCGAGGTACCCGATGCGCTCCTTCAACAACACCGATAGTATTGAAAGAATCGTATATGGTTTAGTCGCTTATGTCTTGAACCAATACCAGGATGTGCCTAATTACCAATTTACACAAAACGCTTGACATGATCAAGGGCTCTTCTGTAGCGAAAAGCGCTTGACAAATCACGGGAAAGCGGATATACTAGCCACAAGCTGAATACGGAATCAGGCGACTCTACTCCCTAATAATAGATGACTTACCAGACTGGAGACAACAATGAAAAGGGTATTCTTGCTTTTTGTCAGCATCGTTCTGTATCTGCTCGCCGCAAACCCTGGGCAGGCCACGGGTGAAGAACTCGGTTTATTGTGGACTTGCGGAAACGCCAACGGCGATGGCTCACTTGACATCTCCGACGGCGTGTACCTGACCGCCTACATCTTCTCTGGCGGCTCAGATCCTATTCTGGGATTTCACTATCCGTCGGCCAATATCGAAATTACCAGTGTTGACTTCAGCGGTTCGATCATGCCCGGCAGGTGGAATACGCGGGCGCTCTTCAAGCCGGCGCAGAACCAGATACTCGTGGGCGGGTTCGACTTGTTCGGTTCAACTATAGTTTCACAGACTGGCGGCCTTTTGTGCAAACTCAACGTCCGCATTCTTTCCGGCGGTCCTGACCAGTTTATCGATCTCGATTCAAGTTTTGTCGGCCCGGGTGGCGATTTCATGTTTGTTTACCCTTACAGCAACATCCGTCCGGAATATGTCAAGTGCAAGGCAGATTTTGACTCCGATGGTATTCCTGACGATCTCGACAATTGTCCGACCGTTGCCAACCCACTGCAAACCGACACCGACGCTGACAGCAAGGGCGATGTCTGCGACAATTGTCCGAACATCGCAAATTCAAGCCAAGCAGACGGCGACGGTGATGGCATTAGTGATACCTGTGACAACCTTACGTCGAAGTTCGCGGTAAGCTCAAAGTATGTTTATCAGCATCAAAACCTTTCTTTTGTTGATTCCTCGCTCTCGCTGCAGCCGATCGCCACCTGGAATTGGAGATTTGGTGAGGACTCCAGCACCACCGATCAGAACCCCTCTCTTTTAGGCAAAACTACCGGTGTGTTTGATGTAGGTCCAATTGTCTCCAACGGGGGGGCCGCGGACACGCTGACGAAACCGGGTTTCATCACGGTTTTTGATAGCCCATCCGTGTACTTCGACATCAGTCAGCTGTTCAATGGTGACTCGTCTGACATGGTGCTGGAGGTGAGGGCGGTCGATCTGGACTACGATAACAATGTCGATCTCGTTTTTT
>JAPLUP010000293.1 GCA_026397575.1 Candidatus Zixiibacteriota bacterium | reverse complement strand
GATCTTCTCGACGATCCGGTAGTGGCCGACTAACATGCCTTGAGACACTGTAGCTACTGACCTGGTCTTGTCACTGTCGCTCTGATCGTCTCTCACAGGTTACCCTCCCGCAACCGCAAATGTCGGATGATTTATCTCGCTCAAGATAGGACAAAACTGACCGCGCAACAAGTCTAAAACCTTCCCCGACAACAATCCTCTCTTGGTCATCGCTGGTTACCAACCCCCCTGACGTGGATAGCTGATAACCGCCTTCGGGCCGAGCAAAATCGGATACTGCGTTGCGTTGTATCTGCTATCCCGTTGTGCAGCACCGATCAGCGGATACTGTGAGATAGTTGGCATTGCGGTTGCTCTATGTGTGTCTGTAATGAGACGAACCGTTGCCAGAGAGGTTGAAACAATGTCCAACACAGTCTTCATAACCGGCGCCACCGGCAATATCGGCGGCAAACTCTTGATCACGATTTTGGACAAAGATCCAAATACCAGAATCATCGCTCTCATCAGAGGCGAGTCGGCAGCGGTGGCACAGAATCGTTTTGAACAGGTTTTGCGCGTTCTTTCGCCCGAGTTTGATACCGCCGCCATCGGCAGTCGTATCCGGGTGATCTGTGGTGATATCACCCAGTATCAACTTGGCCTGTCCGACGCCGCCTTTGACAAATTGGCATCGGAAGTTACACATATCATTCACTCCGCTGCCGGCATCCAGTTTACGCTCCCGCTCGATTGCGCTCGGCAAGTAAATTTCGTCGGCACAATCAATGTCATGTCTCTGGCTCAGCGTGCCGCCGAGGTCGGACAGCTTCGCAACGTAGCCTATATTAGCACCGCCTATGTCTGCGGCGACCGCGATGGCTGGATCTACGAAGATGAGTCCGTCGCGCCGCAGCGATTCTCAAATACCTATGAGCAAACCAAATTTGAGGCCGAGCAGTATGTCCGCACGCTGATGCCAGCGCTGCCGATCACGATTCTGCGCCCCAGCATCGTTGTTGGTGACTCGCAAACCGGTCGCACCTTGACTTTCAATGTGCTCTACTCGCCCCTCAAGTTCATCTACAAGGGCATCATTAAAGCCCTGACCTGCGACCCGGCGACACCTCTGGATGTTGTCCCTCTCGACTACGGTGCCAGCGCAGCGCATTACATCTTGTTCCGCACCGAACCAACTGGCAAGACTTTCCACATAGTTGCCGGTGCGGCTGCGCCTGCAGTTGGAAGTGTTGTGCGCCACTTCCTAATCTACTTGGGACAGAACCTTACCGGGATGAACGGAAGAGTGCCGTCTCTTGATCAATCCAACGACGGAAGGATCACGGGAAATCCACGAACGCTGCAACTAATGGCCGTCTTCGATCCCTATCTGAAAGTTACGCGCCATTTCGACAATAGCAACACACTGACCGCATTGCAGGGAAGTGGCATCACCCTGCCGCCATTCACCGGTTATTTCGACAAGCTTCTGGATTACTGCTTCGCCGTCAATTGGGGAAGAACACTGAGGCATGCCGCATAGGCAGGCCATGAGGATATGAATATGCGTGCCAAAGTCATCATCAACTCGAAGGCGGGTAGAGGCCGCTCACAACGATTGCGCGAGTTTCTTCGCAGAACACTCGGTTCGAACTGCGAGTCGATTGAGTCTACTACGGGTGCCGGCCATGCCACGCTGATCGCGCGTGACGCCTGCCGGAATGGATTCGATACGATTGTGGTTGTTGGCGGCGACGGCACCATCAATGAGGTCGTAAACGGTGCGATTGGCGCCGACGTGGCTATAGGAATTATGCCGACAGGCACTGCCAACGATCTGGCTCGTTATCATCATATTCCTTCAGACCCGAAGTCCGCCTGCAACCTGATACTGCAGCGACACTGCCGTTATCTTGACGTCATTCGCGTTAATGGCTGGCACTATCTTACGGTTGCCGGTCTCGGGTTGCCTTGCGGAGCGGTGGAGAAAGCCGAGTTTCTCAGACACCAAAGCGCCGCAAGCAGAGCGTTTGCCCGTCTACTTGGCAGCAAGTTGTATCTATTCGCACTAGCCCTTGCCTATAGCCGAAGCACGCGACACGGTATTGACTTGCGCATTAGCTCGGGTCAAACGATGTGGCTTGGTGAAGCATTTTCTGTGATTGTGGCCAACCAGCCGTTTCTTGGCCACAGTTTTTGCGTGTCACCGTCGGCCTCCAACAGTGATGGACGACTTGACCTGTTCACGATCACCGACACTCATAATCGCCAACAGCTCTTCAAAACTGTCCTGTCAACCGTCACCGGTGGATCGGAAAATCCTGACAACGTCGTACGCCTGCAGACAGATCACCTCACGATTGA
>JAPLUP010000294.1 GCA_026397575.1 Candidatus Zixiibacteriota bacterium | reverse complement strand
TAAATCGGGTGCTTGTCCAGAAATGGCATCAACGATTCCACTACTTCCTGGACCGCTTGATGAAATTCTTTCTCTCCCGGATTCTTGGCAATGACATGCTCCATGAAGGCAGCAACTTTGCTTGACATCGAGGCTCTCCTTGAAATTATCTGTTAAGATACCAGTGGGGTTACTTGAAACTTACTCTCTACCATCTACAACTGTAAGGAACGCCAAACCCGTCCTGCGAATGACGGATTTGTTACAAATTTCACAAGAAGGAAACACCATTGCCGTGCTGAGTCAAGGAAAATGTTGACAAAACAGCAAAGAAGAGAAGATCAATCGCCTTTCTTCTTGCGACTAACAGGGATACTGGAGGTATTAGAGATCGCCTGCGCGACGCGCTCCACGGGGTCGAAAACTCGACAGCCAACCCCGCAAAACGCCCAGTCTGCAATCCAACTTTGACGCAGTTCTTGGGCGAACCAATGCCTGCAACTTATCATTCTTTGCCTATCCGGCCAGCCGAGTTGTCAGCAGCGGCTTTTGCTTGAAAACCGGAGTGTCGGGATGGCGGACAGGCGTAAAGCAGGAATATCCGGCGGCTACGGTTTCGCTTGACCTGTAGATGAACTGCAAAGTTGGTCTGCCCTCTGTCGGATGCTTCCGGGCCAGTCAAGCCTATCGGGAGGCAGAAGGCGCTTCAGGGCGGTCCGTGTCTCTGCGCAGGCCAGTGTGTCGCCAGAGGCGGCTTGAGCGTTCATTAACTGTAGCATTCCGGCGCAGTAGTTCAATCCCATCATTTTTGACACGGGATCGATGGTGACGTTGGAGTCATCGAAGCCGCGATATGCGCACTCTTTCAACAAGCATTCTGCAAGTATCTCGCTGTTGACGGGAGCATTGGCTGATGGTACGATACGGTAATACAGTCCGTCCGTGCGCGCATACGGTTGAAGTCCGACTTTGTCGTCCATAGGCACGGTTACGAGAAAGCAAATCGGGCGTTTCCAATTATTCTCAGAGAGCATCTTGAGAACAAGTTGATCGCTGACCATGAGGTATGTGCCACCGCCGCTCGGTCGTACCTGCAACCGGATGGAGTCGGGCAGCACGATTTCCGACGGCAGCCCAAAGTCTGTTGGAGCCCCATGTACGGCGATGGACACTGTCGAGTCATGCCAAGCGATGGCGCGCAACCGCAAAATCTCGTCGGACGAAAATCGGAGCGGGAAATCAGGTCGTCGTTTGAGCAATTGCTGCAAGTACCACGGTGTATTCAGCAGATAGAAATTGAGAATATCAACATCGGGGCGCAGACCCTCGGCGGTCTGTGCGTACAAGAGCGGGTAAGTGTCATTGTCGCCGCCGGAAAAGACGATGGCATTCGGCGGCAGACAGTTCAGGGCATTGCGCGCAAAATCGATGGCGAAGTAGTTGTTCGAAAAATCGACCGCCAAATAGTTGCGGGCAACTTGGTGTCCCGGACAGGCAAGAACCAGTGCGCCGACAATCGCCGGCAGCAGCAGGCGATATCGAAACCGCGCCTTCCCGGCCATTGCCGCGAGTGTGCACGCACCATAGACAATCCAGATTGTGAATATCAAGAGTGATGGCAGATAGTGCCGATCCATGGAACGGAAGAAGTTGGCGGGCGTGTTGAAATAGATCACGCCGACAAAGCTCGCGCAGAGGAACAGAACGATAGTCCCGATTGCCAACCGTCTTTCACGTCGCCACAGAAACCACAAACCGATCAGCCCCAAAATTAGTGGCAGGACGCCGAGAACGATCGTGCCACCAAAATGCGCAAAATTGTCGCCGAAAATTTTGAGGTAATCAACCATCTGCACTGAAAAGAATGGCGCTTTGCGAGGCAAGAGATTGATCAGCATACCGCCGCCGTATTGCTTCAGCGTGACATAGCTCCAGAAACTTGACCAGTTGCTCGGATCACACATGTTCAACGCCGGGTTGCCAGCGGCTATCGGAATAGTGGTCAAATGAAAAGCCAATCCGATCGCGAAACTCGCCACGCAATAGAACCAGGTTCGCAGCGACGCCAATACTTGCGAGTGACGCAGGAGAATCCAGACCAGCATGCCCGGAAGTAGCAACAGATTGGTGCGATGGACGCTGAAATCAAGCCCGAAAAGCAGCGATGCGAATACCAGCCAGCGGATGGCATCGGGGCGGTCGAATTGCTGCCACCAGCGAAATAGACTCCAGAGGATCAATGCGGTCAAGAGTGGTGTGAGAGTGTAGGGAGTGAATCTTGTCGCCAGTGTCCAGAGTGTATCTCCAAACGAGAAAGTTAACGACGCAACGGCCGCTACCGCTCCAAGCAACACGGCAGAGATTTCGCTTGATTCTCCGGTATCGACAATATGATGGCGACGGAATAAGCTAAGAGCCAAACCGCAAACCATGCCGATAGTTGCTGCGGCAAAAACACCGGAAAGACAATTCAGTGCGACAATCTTGGAGACACCGAGCGGCAGCTTGGTGACGATCCAGCCAAGCCATACAGCCAACTGCGAACCGGGGGGATGCGGAACTCCCAGAGTGATCGCCGCCAGCGCGTATTCACCGCTGTCCCACCAGGTGATCGTGCGAAACGCGGTCAGCCAATAGAAAACAAGTGCGACAACCGCGGCTGTCAGAGAAGTGACTACAACCGTTCGAGTGGACACACCCGATGGCCCTGAACGGGTTGGTTCTTCAAATTGTGGATAAGATGCCATCTGCGCTCCGAAGGAAGAGACAGCAATTGCATCTTCCTGTCAAGGAAAAAACAACGAATCACCTTGCGTTCGTTAGTCTCAAGCAGTATTTCTTATCTTGAAATGGGCAGTTCACAACTTCTACACAACAGCCAACTCTGCGCTCATCTTAGCTCGGGCGAAGTGGAACAGCTTCTTCGAATCGTCGCAATTCGAGATGTCCCCAAAGGCGAACTGATATTCCTGGAAGGGGATAATGCGGCCGGTTCTACATTTTGCTGCGGGGCAGTGTTCGAGTCTACAAGGCGTCCCCTGAGGGGCGCGAGCATACGCTGCACCGTATCAAGCCCGGGCAGATTTTCGCGGAGGCCGCCGTCTTCCACGGCAACAAGTATCCCGCCAATTGTCAGGCGCTGCTGGATTCGACAGTGGCGTTCTTCCCAAAAGCCGATTTTGTACGACTGATCGAAAGCAGCCCGCAGATGTCGCTGAAAATGATCGCAAGCATGGCGGCGTTTCTGCGTGACTTCAACCAGACGATTGAGATGCTCTCGCTTAAGGAAGTTTCGGTGCGTCTGGCAACCTGGTTACTCAATGCTGCCGAACGCGCCCATAGTAATCAGATCACGCTATCGATGAGCAAGGGCGATCTCGCCGACGTGTTGGGTACGGTCAATGAGACGGTGTCGCGCAATTTGCGGAAGATGATCGATCTGAAGATTATCACGGTTGATAATCGGGAAATAGCGATAGTTGACCGGGCGCGACTTGAGGCGATTGCCAGCGGCGAGAAAATATAAAGTCAGGGACTCGTTTATGAGTGCAGAAAGTTCAGCTTCCCCAGGTCGTGCGAAGCTTCACCACACCTGTACCCCACTACATCTATCGAGTCAGTAGGGACGACTGGAAGCGAGTTCAAACAACTTCCTGATACTCAGGTTGCTGCTACACCGTTGATCAGTGGCATCCCCCCTGATGCTCATGACCGTGTCCGTGGCCATGACCACAGGCCAACTGCGGCTGGTCGACCAACTGACCTGCCAGGAAGAGATTCAGCGCTTTCTCAACATTTTCTTCGTTTGTGATCACGACCTGATGTCCGCTCTGTGCAAGGTCATCGTAGGCGCGCCTGCCCATGCCACCCGAGATA
>JAPLUP010000007.1 GCA_026397575.1 Candidatus Zixiibacteriota bacterium | reverse complement strand
TTTATCTTGAGCGAATGTTTGCCTTCGGTCTTGATAAAACCCGCAGCGGCGCCCGCAATTCCCTCGGGATGCAGAGAAATCATCTTGAGCAACTCCGAGCGATTACCGTGTTCGATAAATTGATCGGGAATGCCCAACCGGTACAACCGAATGTGGCTCCGTGCGGTGTCGGTAAGCCAGTCGTTGATCCCGGAGCCAAATCCGCCCACGAGTGCGCCTTCCTCGACGGTGATAAACTTGGTGTGCTTCTCCGCCAGATTTTCGAGCATACTAAGGTCGAAGGGCTTGACGAAGCGAGAATTGATCACTGTGACATGTATTCCTTGATTTTCAAGCAATACCGCCGCTTTGAGCGACTGGTCAACCATCGTGCCGACGGCCAGAATCACACCATCATTGCCTTCCTGCAAACATTCCCAAGAGCCCCATTCCAACATTGGGCGTTCCTGCAATTGCCCTTCGGGAATGTCGGCGCGCGGCCAGCGAATCGCTATCGGCGCGTCGAACCTTTCGACGGCAAGCTGCAAGAGCTGTTTTAGCTCAGTGCCATCCTTCGGAGCGCAGATCACCATTTTCGGAATCGGTCGCAGATACGACAGATCGAAACAACCGTGGTGCGTTGGACCGTCATTGCCAACCAAACCGGCTCGGTCAAGCGCAAGTAACACGGGCAAATTCTGTAAAGCTATGTCGTGAACGATGGGGTCGTATGCGCGCTGGCAGAAAGTCGAGTAAACTGCAAAAACCGGCTTCTTGCCTCCTCGTGAAAGCCCAGCCGCAAAAACTGCCGCATGCTGCTCGGCGATGCCGACGTCGAAAAAACGATCGGGATACTTTCTGGCATACTCCGAGAGGCCTGTCCCTGTCGGCATGGCCGCGGTAATAACTGCCAGATCCTTGTCTTTCTCTGCCAGTTCGATCATCGTGCTACCAAAAACGGACGTGTAGCTGACACCACCCGAGCTCTCCGATTTGCCGGTGACCTTGTCGAACTTGCTCACACCATGCAAACAGCAGGCGTCATCCTCGGCGGGTTTGTAGCCTTTCCCCTTCTTAGTCCGAATATGCAGCAGCGATGGACCCTGCAGTGCCTTCATGTGGTCGAGGGTCTTCACCAGACCGATCACATCGTGCCCGTCGATCGGGCCGAAATACCGCAGACCGAGCTTCTCGAAAATAACACCCGGCACCAGTATGCTTTTAATAGACTCATCTACTTTACCGACGATCTCCCTAATCATCGGACCGTGCCGCAGCTTGCCGGTCATCTCCCAAATCGTCGCCTTGAGCTTGTTGTAAGTCTGATCGGTTAGTAGTTCCGTCAGGTATTCCGAGAGCGCGCCGACGTTTTTGTCGATCGACATCGAGTTGTCGTTGAGAATAACCAGCATGTTGCGTTTGGAGTTGCCGAGATTGTTGAGCCCTTCAAATGCCAACCCGCCGGTGAGTGCACCATCGCCGATGATTGCGATGACGTGATTCTTTTCGCCGGTGAGATCCCGGCTGACGGCCAGTCCGTATGCCGCCGAGATGGAGGTTGACGCATGACCGGCGCCATAAATGTCATGCTCGGATTCGGTGATTTTGGCGAATCCGGCGAGTCCTCCCTGTTGGCGTATCGTACTCATACGATCGCGACGACCGGTCAACATCTTGTGGACATAACTTTGATGGCCGGTGTCCCAGATCATCTTGTCGATTGGACTATTGTATACATAGTGCAGCGCGATGGAGAGCTCGACCACCCCCAGATTGCCCCCCAGATGCCCGCCGACTTCAGACAGTACTCCTACGAGCGCTTCGCGGATTTCCGCCGCCAGATCAGGGAGCGACTCCGGAGGGATTTTTTTGAGATCCGCCGGAGATTTCAGGTTTGCAAGAAAGTCTGTCATCTGTCTATCATACTCAGAACCGGCAAGCCGGTTCATTATGTTTGACGCGCCAAAATATAATCCGCCAACTGCCAGAACACTTCCCGATCGGAAAGCGGCTCCAGGGCGGCTTTCGCCTCGGCGATCAGATCAGCGGCGATTTTCTTCGAGGCTTCCAGTCCAATGACTTTCGGATATGTCGCTTTGGCCAGTCGATCGTCGGAACCAACACTCTTGCCGAGGGTTTCGAAATCCCCTTCGACATCCAGAATATCGTCAACGATCTGAAATGCCAAGCCCAATCTCTCTCCGAATCGTTCCAGTATCTTGACCTGTGGTCTCGGAGCATTTGCGAGCAAGGCGCCGATCTTGACTGAAGCGGTAATCAAGGCTGCCGTTTTTCGGCGATGGATGTTCTCGACATCCGCAAGCGTTACCTCAAGTCCCTCGGCTTGTACATCCCTGACCTGTCCCCCGATCATCCCCACCGTTCCGATAGCTCGACTCACTTCCAACACGACATCACAGTTGCCCGACTCCGCCAGCACTTCGAACGCCAGAGCGTGCAGCGCGTCTCCCGCCAGAACCGCTATGTATTCCGAGAATTGTTTGTGTAGAGTAGGTTTTCCGCGGCGGAAATCATCATCATCCATGCAAGGAAGATCATCGTGGATCAGCGAATACGTATGCAACAGTTCCAGGGCGGAAGCGTGACGAAAAATCTTGTCGGACTTCCCGCCTGAGGAATGATAGGATGTTACCGCGAGGATCGGCCGAATTCGTTTACCTCCCGCCAGAACCGAGTAACGCATAGCTTGGTGCAGTTCCGTCGGCTCCAAATGAGCGGGGGGCAGCACTGCTTCCAGTGCAATATCGATTTGCTCGCGCAATCGGGCAAAAGCGGCGAGCGTCTTTCCAGCGGTTTCAGGCATTGGTGTCGGGCTCGAATGTTTCCAGCTTGAGCTTGTCACCTTCGGCGACGAGCTTTTTGATCTCTTGTTCGACGGTTGACAGCCGCTGGGAACAGAGCCTGGACAGGCGCATGCCTTCCTGAAAGAGTTTCATCGCCTCATCCAACGGCAAGTCCCCTTGCTCCAATCTCGCGACCACGTCCTCAAGCTGCTTGAGGTTTTTCTCGAAAGTATCCTGCTTCTCTGGCAAATCTACCTCATTACAAATAGATTATTCACGGACGTAACATGATAGTTGATTTTTGTCCTGCCGGCAACCACTTCCGCCCTTTGGTCACTCGATTGTTGCCGGTTTTGAGCCATCGGCAAACTTGATATCTATCCGATCTCCGTTCGACAATTCGGCGGCCAACTTGACGATGGCAAGTCCCTCGCGACGCTGCACGACAGCATAGCCGCGTTTGAGGACATTATCGGGAGACAAAGCGTTCAATTTGTGTTCGAGCAAACTCAAAGCACCCCGATTTTTCAGGAGCAGTAACTCAGCAATGTTTTTCATCCGGGTGATGTTGTCATCCAGTCGCTGGGATGGCCGCTCCAACAGGGCTGCCGGCGATAACAACCCTCGCGCACTAATCAGCCGACCAAGTAGCTGCCGACGTTTCTCAACGTTATGCGTTAGTGCCCGTGCCAAACGCGTGCGAAAATCATCGATGGACATAATGGTTGCTTGAGCATCATAGGTCGCAAGCTCCGCCGCTGCAGATGGCGTCGCTGCCCGGAGATCGGCGACAAAGTCAGCGATCGAAAAATCTATTTCATGCCCCACTGCCGATATGATCGGAATCTGCGACTGGTAAATCGCCCGTGCCACAATCTCTTCGTTGAAAGCCCAGAGATCCTCCAGTGAGCCACCACCACGCCCGACGATCAGCACGTCAGCCTCTCCCCACCGATTGAACTCTTCTATGGCTTGGGCAATGTCTTGGGCGGCGCCGTCACCCTGCACTCGGGCCGGGCGCAGAATCAATCGCACGGTCGGTGCGCGACGGTGGCAGATGTTCATGATGTCTCGGATGGCGGCCCCAGTGGGCGACGAAATAATACCGATTGCGCTTGGATATGCGGGGATTGGCTGTTTGTGGTCTTCAGAAAACAAACCTTCCAGCGCCAACTTCTCCTTGAGTCTCTGGAATTGCTCCTCTAAACTACCCTTACCTACCGGCAGGATGCGGGTTATCCGAATCTGGTAGTATCCACCCTTCTCATAGAGCGTGATGTCACCGAAGACACGGACTTTCAGCCCGTCTTTCGGTTCAAAGTGCAGTCCCTGCGCGCTGAACCGCCAGATCACGGCTTTGATTTGCGCTCCGGTGTCCTTAAGAGTGAAATAGCGATGCCCCGAGGAATGATGAAGGTAATTGGAGATTTCACCTTCCACCCAGATCGACTGGTATTCGGCCTCCAGTGTAGCCTTGATCTCGCCAGTTATTTCAGTGACTGAGTGAATCTTTTCGAGCCGCAATTCCGAATCCATACTTGGCATAGTAATGGTTTTGGAGTCTCGTGGAAACCGCTTTTGGTGAGCCCAAACCGAAGAG
>JAPLUP010000119.1 GCA_026397575.1 Candidatus Zixiibacteriota bacterium | reverse complement strand
ATCGCTGTTGATCCATGGCCGACAGGTCCCGGCCGCATAGTGACGGTCCGTAATCCAACGGGGGAGTCCCTTCGTTTTGTCCGGATAGAAATCGGCATAATGGTCGGAGATGACAGATAGTGCCTTGCGAGCCTGCTGAGTCATCTTATAGACGTTAACCCGCTTGGGCAGGTATTCGGTCAGGCGTTCTGTAACTTGTACCTGGGCAGTCAACGGGAGATAGGTCTTATCCCACGGTGAACCTGTTCTGGCATCATCAAAGAAATAATTCGTTGACTTACGGTGAATCCTGGTCAAACCCCTCCCAACCATGTATAAAGGGTACCTCCTATACTTCAGCTGGAGGTGGTCTGCTTTGAATTTGCGAGAGATCCTTGTGCGGCCGGTTGGGCGAGTCGAAGAAGAGCGCTATCAGGAACTGATGCATGAGCATCATTACCTGAGGCGCCTGCCCAAGATCAGCGAAACCCTTTGGTACATTGCTCTTTGGCAGAACCAATGGGTGGCGCTTCTGAGCTTTTCTGCCGCAGCGTGGAAGTGCGCGGCACGGGATCAGTGGATCGGATGGAGCTCACGTCATCAATATGATCGCCTGAAGTTAGTAGTCAACAATAGCCGTTTTCTGATCCTTCCCGACTGGCACATCCCAAATTTGGGTTCTCGCATTTTGTCGTTGTGTCAAAAGAGACTTCCCACTGATTGGCAAGGCGCCTTTGGCCATCCCGTGGTCTTGCTTGAAACCTTTGTGGACCCTCAACACTTCCGGGGGACCGTCTATAGAGCAGCAAACTGGCACCATGTGGGTGAGACCAGAGGTTTTCGCCGGACAGGCAAAGGCTACAGCGCTATGAACCACTCCCCCAAAATGGTTTTCGTCAAACCCTTACAGCCAGATGCGCAGCTGTTGCTGTCTGGACCCGTTCTCGAACCACCTTATCGTACAGGAGGAACCAGAATTATGCTAAACGCTGAGCAGATGCGATCTCTACCTCACTTCTTTGCCGACATCCCGGATCCCCGTCGCGTCCAAGGACGACGTCATCGACTTTCTACCGTGCTGGCTATTGCAGCCGGGGCAGTCCTATGCGGCATGCATGGCTACCGAGCCATTTCGGACTGGGCCAATAGCCTTGGCGTAAAAGCACGTGAACGTTTCCGGTGCCGTTATGAACATGGCCACTTTGTCGTTCCAAGCGAGTACGTCATCCGCGATGTCCTTATCCGTGTCGATCCCTTGCATTTGGACAGCGCCCTGCAACAGTGGAACGAAGTCTACGGGAAACAAGACACAAGTCTTGCAATCGACGGTAAAACGATGTGCAACGCCATCGATGAACAAGGTCATCAAACCCACATCATGAGCGCCATCGGTCATCAGACCAAGAGTTGCTACACCCAAAAAAAGTAGGTACTCTGCCCAAAGAAGGTGATGAGGAAGCCAAGCGCACTAACGAGATCAAGATGGCCATCCCGCTCCTTGATGCCATTGAAATCCAAGGCAAAACCATTACCGCCGATGCCCTCCTAACCCAGCGCGAGCTTGCCGACTACTTGGTCCAAAAACGTAAGGCGCACTATCACTTCACCGTCAAAGGAAATCAACCCACGCTCCTTTCAGACATCGAATTCTACTTCTGGAACCGACAGGAACCAGATTTCATTGAAAATACGCCTCCAGATCATGGCCGGATTGAAACCCGTAAAATCTGGACCACCAACGAACTCAATGAGTACCTAAACTTTCCTCACGTTGGGCAAGCATTCGTCATCGAACGTCACTGCATCGAAAAAAAGACCGGCAAATGCTCCTGTGAGATCGCCTATGGTGTCACCAGCCAGTCTCCCCAAGAAGCCGACGCACAAAGCGTTCTCGCCACCAATCGCGGCCATTGGAGCATTGAGAATAGCTGCCACTACATCATTGACTGGAACTACGATGAAGATCGCAGCAGGATACGCATTGGCTATGGTCCGGAAAACATTACCCGGCTCAGACGATTTGCCATCGGAGTCATCAAGTCAAAAGGGGTATCCAGCGTCGCACAAAAAATGCGGCAACTCACACGCAATGTTCGCCTGGTTCTCGATTATCTGAAAATGACGACAAACTCTTGCGCCTCCGTCCATTCTTGAGGGAGAACAAATTTACCGTGGTTGGCTCTCAGGAATGGGGTTGCTTTCTCACCGGGGAAGCTTTATAGCCATCCCTTCGTGCTCTTCGTGGTGAAAGACGGTACTTTATTTCTGGACAACGGCTTGTGATTCTGCATACGAACAACTTCAAGGAGGCTTTGGCAATGTCCCTCCAGCATCTGTCGCCCATTCAGGAGGCCGCCGTGCGGTGCGTCTC
>JAPLUP010000688.1 GCA_026397575.1 Candidatus Zixiibacteriota bacterium | reverse complement strand
ATTGCGATAGTCGGCCACTTGGCCTGCCTAAAGCAGGAGCGAAACAGTGTGACGCAGTTTGCAGTATTTTCACAACGACCGACGATAGCAGCGTGTTGTCTGTATTTGTTGACACCACTGTTGCGGCCACATAGATTCACGCGGTGTTCGACAAACGTATCATCGGTATTGATTACGGGCGCAGGCGGATTGGCGTGGCCTATTCCGACCCGTTGCGGATTACCGCCCAGCCGCTGACGACTGTCGTGCTCAAGACCGAGGGTGAAGTGGTCAATAGGGTCTGCGAAGTATTAGCTACAGAGGATGTGGAACTGGTCGTGGTCGGGTTGCCGGTGTCGCTGTCCGGGGGAACCGGCGGGCAGATGGCGGATGAGATTCGCAAGTTCGCCGCCGGGTTGGAAAAACGGGGCTACCGCGTGGTATTCGAGGATGAACGGTTTACGTCCGCCGAGGCGATGGCCACCATGCGCCGCGCCGGCAAGAAGGAAAAGCAGATGCGAGGCAAGACCGATGTGATTGCGGCACAGTTGATTCTGCAGGGATACCTTGATTTCTTACCCAAGTGATTGCCCATGAAAAAGCTGCTCTTAGTCCTGCACTGGTTCGTGACGACGATACTAGTCTATGCGCTAATTCCTTTGCTGGCTGTCGTGTGGGTGGCTGAAGTGGTCTTGAGCGGTTCGCTTCTAAAACGGCTGCTGCTAATCATCTTGGTGATCCTCGTCGTAGTATCCCTTGTCGGATATCAACAGGTCAACCGCAAGATCGGTGATTCTCAGAAAGATTATGTCGTGCTGGTGCATCCCCGCGACAGCGCGACCGACTTATACGCGCGGCTTGTCAAGGCCGGATTGCCAGTCAATCGCTGGTTGTACAGGTGGTATATGCGTCAGACCAAGGTTGATCGACAGCTCAAACCGGGGCGCTATCACATTAGAGGAGGACAAACTCATTACCAGCTTGTTTTGGCATTTCGCGACGGCAAGCCGGAACTGAGCAAGGTCACGATCCCGGAGGGATGGACGATTCGGCAAATGATACCGGTCATAGCTCATGAGATACCGACCGATTCTGCTGAATTGTCGCGATTGCTCTCCGACCGAAACTACTTCCGCGGTTTCGGCATAGAGGCCCCGGGTTTCGAGGGCTATCTGTTTCCGGAAACCTACTCGTTTTTCCCGTATCAAGACTCGCGCAGTGTTATTGCGGAAATGGTGCGGATGTTCCGCGACAAGATTACGCCGGAGATGATCAGCCATGCACAGGAGTTGAAGATGCCACTAAATGAAGTTGTCACGCTGGCATCACTGATCGAAGCTGAAGCTGCCGATGGTGCGGAACGGGAGCTGATTTCGTCCGTGTTTGCGAACCGCTTGCGCCTCGGTTGGAAGTTGCAGTGCGATCCGACCGTGATCTATGCACTGGGAGGGCTTGATCGACCGCTGCTGCGCAAAGACCTTGAATACGACTCGCCATACAACACTTATCTATATTATGGCCTTCCGCCGGGACCGATCTGCTCGCCGGGTCTGGCATCGATCAGAGCGGCACTCTATCCGGCGACGACTAACTACACATACTTCGTCGCCACCGGTTCGGGACAGCATGTGTTCTCGGCTTCGCTGGAGCAGCACAATCGGGCGACCAGCAGAATCAAGCGCAACAAGTAACAAATGGCGAACGCGACCACCCGGTTGACAATCCACCGACAAACCGATACCATGCGCGGATGAAATTGCTCACGTACATCATGCTTTGTTTGATCTGGGGATCAACATGGCTGGCAATCAAGTTGGGTTTGGAGGATGCGCCGCCGATTTGGAGCGCGGCATTGCGCTTCATTCTCGCGGCAGTTTTACTGTATGGGATCAACCATGTCGCCAAGCAGCGGTATCCCATTGGCTGGCGCAATAAGTGGCGCGTTGCCTGGCCGGGAACATTCACCTTTTTCGGGGCATATGCGCTGACCTACATGGGCGAAAACCATATCACTTCCGCGCTTGCGGCAATACTGTTTGCGGTTTTTCCCTTCTTTGTGATGGCGCTGATGCGCTTGATGATCAAG
>JAPLUP010000455.1 GCA_026397575.1 Candidatus Zixiibacteriota bacterium | reverse complement strand
TGGCAACAGCCTGATCTACAGCACCTACCTCGGCGGGGGAGACTCGGATTATGGATACGGCATCGCGGTCGATGGCAGCGGCAATGCTTATCTAATGGGCAGGACTTATTCTTCCAACTTCCCGACTTTGAATCCCTATCAGACCTATCAAGGCAACGGTGATGTTTTTGTAACCAAGCTGAGCAGTACTGGCAACAGCCTGATCTCCAGCACCTACCTTGGCGGGGGAGGCGGCGACGTTGGACGGGGCATCGCAATCGATGCCAGCGGCAATGCCTATGTGACGGGCTATACTAATTCTTCCAACTTTCCGACTCTGAATCCCTATCAGTCGACGTTTCAAGGCGGCGTCTATGATGCTTTTGTGACCAAGTTGTCAAATTCCGGCAACAACCTGATCTACAGCACCTACCTCGGCGGGGGAGAATACGATGTAGGATGGGAGATCGCAGTCGATGTCAGCGGCAATGCCTATGTGACGGGGTATACTTATTCTACCAATTTCCCGACTTTGAATCCCTATCAAACGTATCAAGGCAACGGCGGTGCTTTTGTGACCAAGCTGTATTTCGATGGTGCGAACGACGTATCTGATGAGATGACTCCCGTCTCGCTCCCGGAGAAACCGGCTCTCGACCAGAACTATCCCAATCCATTTAATCCGAGCACTGAAATTGGCTTCGACCTTCCCAAACCCTCATTTGTTTCTCTGGATATTTATGATGTCTTGGGTCGCAAGGTGTCAACCTTGATAAACGAGCATCTCACGGCTGGGAGCAAGCGGGTCCAATGGAACGGCAGAGACAAGATGGAAGCAGAGGTAGCATCCGGAGTCTATTTCTATCGGCTACGAATTGGTGATCATGCTGAAGTCAAGAAGATGGTGCTACTGAAATAGTGTAGTGTCCCTAACGCCTTTTTACAGCAGTAATTCCAAATCCGTCATCCCTGCGAAAGCAGGGATCCAGGCTAATTTCAATACTGGATTTCCGCTTTCGGGACTGTTGAAAAAGTCCGGTGGTTCGTCATTCTGAGCGCAGTGAAGAATCTCGCACGTTGGTGATGCAACGACTTGGAGATTCTTCGTCGCGCTTCGCGCTCCTCAGAATGACACACACAGAGGTTTTTCAACAGTCCCTTTCTCGGGAGTGACAATTCCTCAAGATTCCTTTCATCTGTAAGGCTTTCTCCGTGACACCGCACTAGCATGTCTCTTTGCCTTGATGGAATTCGGTCGCCCGCAATGAACTTGACATAAATCGATGTCATGGATCGATTCGTCAGGCGCACGCCGTGCGCCGCTACGAATCGTAGGGGTGGACGGCGTCCGCCCGTGAAAAATCTGGTAAGTCCACCCGCATTGCCTACGCGCATCACGCTTGACATGAAGGGTCTACTGCAAGGGCGCGAGTTTCCAGCCTTTCACTTGCACCCTGTGCACGGCGCCGGACCGCCGCTGAAAATATAGCTGATCAGATACACCGCGTCCGAAATGTCGACGTGGGAACTGCAATCGGCATCACCGGCAATCAGGGGAATAGGTGCGGCGCCACCCGAGAAAATGTAGTTGATGAGAAAAACGGCATCGGAGATATCAATCGCGAGGTCACCGTCCGCGTCAGCGCAGGTGTAGGGCGGGACATACTGGCTAACTGTCAGTGCGAAATTCTCAAGAACGGTATCCGGGGGCGATTTGGAATCGGTCAGACGAATCGTAAAAAAGAAAGTCGCCGGCCAGGTCGGTGTACCCGAGATCAAGCCCACCGTATCGCCTTGGAAACTCAGCCCATACGGCAGATCGCCGCTCCAATACGTCCAATGATAAGGTGCTTTGCCACCAACTGCGGCAAGTCGCTGATCGTAGGGCTGACCCAAGAACGCATCCGGCAATGGGTAAGAGTAGACATGCATGATAAAGGGCTCTTTCGTGACCGTGCGCAGAATCCATTTCTGCTGATCGACGGCGACATTCGTGACTGAATCGGCAAAGTGAAGCGTATAGATTTGATCGCGCCCCTCATTCCACAACACCGTATCAACATTCCCCCCCGTGGTGACGAACCGGTGGCGAATCGGCATCTTGAAGTAGGTCCCGCCGCCTTGCGCCTGCCGGACAAAGTAGACAAAGCTGTAACCGCCATGAACTGAATCGGGCTCACAAATCCACGAAATCACATAATCGGGATGACCATTGCCATAGATCCACTGATGTACGAACCAGCTCATGTCGCTTCCGACACTCCGGCTCAGCACGTCGCTGAAGTCTTCGGTCGTGGCCGAACCGTAGCGGAATTCCGAAAAGGCCCAGTCCTTCATCGCCTTGAAAAACGCGGAGTCACCGAGCACACCACGCAGCATGTGCATCACCCAGGCGCCCTTGTTGTAAGTGAGGTTACCGTCAAAAATCACTTCATGTGCCGGGTCTTCAACATAAATCGTGCCGGGTCCGAGGTATTCCTGCGTGTAGATATGGTTGAAATATGCCTGTGTCCCGTATTGTTTCTCATAGAAGATCGATTCCGTATAAGTACCCATGCCTTCATTCAACCAGATATGATTAAACGTCTTGCAGGTTATCATGTCCCCCCACCATTGATGCGCATTCTCGTGGATTACGATGTAGACCGGGTCGTAGTGCGAAAACGACTCATGGAATGAACAGGTTTGGTGTTCCATCGTACCATAGGTACCGGCATTGGCGTTGGCGAGTTTCTCGTTCACGAATGGATAGATCCCGAACGCATCGCTATAAATGTCTAACAAACGAATGGTCAGTTCGTCAAACGCCTGCTTCAAGTCATAGTCGTTAGGAATCGAATAGCCATAAACCGGCATCGAATGCCCGTCGTAATTCCAAGTTTTCGTGGTTACGTCGAAGTCAGCACAGGTAAGTGCGATCAGATAGGTTGTGATCGGATACATGTGCTTCCAGTGAAACATCCGACGCCCACCGCCAATGTCCGTATTGCTCACGATCACGCCGTTGGAGGCGACATCATATGCCGTCGGACACTCAATGTACATATCGAGTGAATCGGCCTTGTCTTCCGGTGTGTCCTTGCAGGGCCACCAGTTACGCGAATAGAAAGGTTCACACGACGTAAAGCAGATCGGATACCCGCCCTTGTTATCGAACCCCATGCCTCCATACGCATAGCCCCAGCCGTAAACCGGCTGCCCGTGGTAATAAACCTGCATGGCGAACTCGGCACCCGAATTGTAGGATGTCGGCAGAACAATGGCGATGATACCGGCAGAGTGCGTGTAGAAAAGGCGAGTGACGCCGACTTTGATCGAGTCGACAGACAATTGATCGTGCAAGTCCAGATCAACGGAGTTCAAACCGTTGATCGCCGACCTGATTCGGTAGTCGACATACCCTTTGATTGAGTAACTATCAAAATTCAAACTCAAGTGAATGCCATAATAGCGCACATCATAGTTGGCCTGATTCGCATTCAAATACAACGCCTGGTTCAGCAACGCACCTTTGACCGCTTGCTCGCGCCGATCAGCTTCATAGCGGTACATCTGCAAACGTTCTTGTTTTATGGTGTCAATCTGTGCGGGGGTCAAATTACCATAGTCGCGGATTTTGTACTGACCGTTCGCGGTGCCAACGGCAAGCAGCAAGCACACAAATACAAAGATCACTCTTTTCATAATCACCTCTGGAAGACTTAGACCAATATACACCAAATAGACTGACTTCCAAGGAATTTGTGTAATTCCCTCGAGATTCGATGTGATATCGGTGATCTGACTGAGCTTCGTGCTGCACCGAGATCCTCTATTGGTGTAATCACTACAATGGCACAGCATCAGTCTCGGTCGCACACTAGTATGTGGAAGCCCGATTGTTGCGATAGTACTTGCAGCGCTCAGAAAGATATCGATCACACAGCCAGGATGCCAATTCGCTGTTGCTCGGTCGTAGTTTGATGCCGCGCTATAACTGTCGTTTGAACATCATCTTAACAAATGAACAATAATTCGCACACAGTGTCTGAATGTCTTGATGCCAATTGCGGCTCCAAAGTGGAAGACTCGCAACGCGTTCGCAAACCTGCCAATTTTCTGGAAAATCGCTTGACTTGGGATGTACGAGCGGTATATTCAAGCTCGGAAGTCGCTGGTAGATAAGATGTTAACAAGATGTGGAAATCCTGTTGACAATGTAGAATCATCCAGAGGGGCTTGCTTTCTTGGGGAAAGTCATGAGTGCATCGAGTGAATGGCCTGGAAAAGTCACGGTAAAGCAGAATGACAATGACGCCTTGCTTGGCGGTTTGAGTCTTTTTTGAAGACTTTGCTTAGTTTGGAGTGGGGAGACCATGCAGGATAATATTAGTATTCTTTGGGATAGATGTCTGTCTCAATTGTCAAAAAGGGTCAAGAAAAATTCCTTCTTTATGTGGTTGAAACCGACTGAAGCAGAGTATGTCGACAACCAGTCATTCAACATTGTAGTCCCCAATCGCTTCGCTGCCAATTGGATTGAGGAAAGATATCGGCCTCTGATCTCGCAAGTGCTGACTGAAGTTTCCGAAACCGGATGGAACTTCGGCGTCAAAGTCCGCAAGACACCTTTTCAAGCAGAGATTTTTGAAGCCGACGATGATGTTGAACCAACCGTAGTCATCAGCAAACCCAGGGGCACTGCTCAGCCGCCGCCTAAACTAAATCCGCGCTATCGATTTGAGAGTTTTGTCGTCGGTGATTCGAACCAGTTCGCTCATGCAGCTTGTCAAGCGGTGGCAGAGAATCCGGGTGAGAATCGCTATAACCCGTTGTTTATTTACGGTGGTTCGGGCCTCGGTAAGACCCACTTGGTGCAGGCAATCGGCAACGATATCTGTGAAAGTAACGGCACTCACACCATTCTCTACGTTACCAGCGAAGAATTCACCAATGACTTCATCCGCTCTTTAGGTTCCAAGGCCGTGCACGAGTTTGTCAACCGTTATCGTTCTGTCGATGTGTTGTTGGTGGATGACATTCAGTTTTTCACCGGCAAGGAGTCGACGCAGGAGCAATTCTTCCACACATTCAACGCGTTACATCAAGAAGGCAAACAGATTGTGCTGACTGCGGACCGTCCACCGAAAAATATCCTCGGTCTCGAAGAACGCCTTCTCTCGCGTTTTAGTTGGGGTCTGGTTGCTGATATTCAGCCGCCGTCATTGGAAACTCGTATCGCCATTTTGCAGAAGAAAGCCGATTGCGACGGTGTAACAGTGCCTCAGGACGTGTTAACTTACGTTGCCGACTCGATCACCTCGAATGTTCGTGAGCTTGAGGGAGCTCTGGTGCGATTGATTGCCTACAGTTCGCTACGCCAGAAGGATTTGACCATAGCCGTAGCCCAGGAAGTTCTCAAGGATACGATTCGATCAAAATCGCAGCAAATCAGCATCGAGCAGATACAAAAAAAAGTTGCGCAGTTCTACAAAATCTCCGAGGAACTGCTGAAGGCAAAGAAAAAGAGTCAGGAAATCGTTAACGCTCGCCAAATCGCTATGTACCTTTGTCGGACCTTGACAACATCTTCTCTGAAAATGATCGGAGCCAAGTTTGGCAATCGAGATCATTCTACGGTCATCCACGCCTGTCAGCAGGTGACCGAGAATATCAAATCATCGATTGATTACAAACTGCAAATTGACCAACTAATCAATCAGATGTATGGTTGAGAAACTGTTGATCATATGTTACAGAAGTGTGTAGTGATTAAGGAAATGATCAAGTCCACGGCAGAAATGTTAATGATATTGATAAGTTACCTTCTCTTTCCACAGGTTATCAAAGAGTTATGTTGTTCCATTGCAGGACTCTACTCTTTCCAATCAACATTTCCACAGTATTATTACTATTGTTGATTTGATAACTTAAGATAGATATAATAAGGGCTGTGGTGTACAAACCTAAAGGAGCCGGAAAATGAAATTCAGCGTCACGACAGATAAGCTTCAATCTGCATTAACCGCAGTCATGAGTGCTGTCCCTGCTAAATCAGCTTTGCCAATACTTGGTAATGTTTTACTGGAGACGGAGGGTAAATCACTTAAGTTATCGACGACTGATCTGGAAATTTCGATTACAACAACGATCGAAGCGAAAGTAACCAAGAAAGGCTCGGTAGCAATTCCGGCTAAGAAATTTCAAGAGATCATTGATGCCTTACCACAGACTGACATTGAGATCGAAGCAATAAGTAATCGTATTGAGATGCGTTTCGGTACCGGTGACTACAAGATTGCCGGAATGCCTGCCGATGAATTCCCGCGGCTACCTGAGCTTAATCCGGCAAAAGAAATCAAGATACCCGCTGATGTCTTGCGCCGTATGATTCACAAAACCGCTTTTTCCGCTTCCAACGATGAAACTCGACCGGCTCTGAATGGCATCCTTTGGCAGACCTCCGGTGAGAAAATGCGGATGGTTGCTACCGACGGTCACCGCTTGGCGAAGATTGAAGCCGACAATACCAAGCTTCAGGGTTTGTATGGCGACATGATTGTGCCGCCGCGAGCGCTAAACCTTGTCAATCGGTTGGCTGTTGACGACATCACTGAAGTTGGTGTTACCTTTAATGAAAATAACCTTATCTTCACTTGCGGTGGCAATACGATTTCCACGCGTGTGATCGAGGGTCCGTACCCCAACTACGAGCAAGTAATCCCCAAGTACAACAATAAGAGTTTGATTGTTGCCAAATCATTATTGGCCGACACGGTGCGTCGTGTGGCAATCTTGTCCAACGCTCTGACCCATCAGGTCAAATTCTCGATCAGTAAAAACACGTTGCAATTGTCGGCAACTAACGTCGATTTTGGTGGCGAAGCGGTCGAGAAATTACCCTGCCAGTACGATGGCGAGGATATCGAAATCGGTTACAATGCGGCCTATGTGCTGGACATTCTCAAGCAGTTGGAATGTGATGAGGTTCGTTTTTCCCTGTCAACGGCAGTCTCGGCGGCGATCATCACCACGATGGAACCCACCAGCGACTATCTCTGTCTGGTAATGCCTCTGCGACTGGCAGACTAAGCTTACACAACGATTTGCTAAACTGTGAGGGATGTGCAACACTACATCCCTCTTTGCTTGCCATCTACTCGGTCGTCCACTATTAGTAACACCCTCCACACGGCGCTAGTCCGCCGGAGAAGATGTATGAGATCAAGAACACAGCATCGGAAATGTCTACTCCGCCATCGCAATTTGCATCACCGGCTGCCAATGGGTCTGGCGCCAAGCCTCCGG
Source organism: Candidatus Zixiibacteriota bacterium (assembly GCA_026397575.1). Classification (GTDB taxonomy): domain Bacteria; phylum Zixibacteria; class MSB-5A5; order CAIYYT01; family CAIYYT01; genus CAIYYT01. The sequence continues at coordinate 6,672 of JAPLUP010000455.1, read as the reverse complement.
AGAAAATGTAACTGATCAAGAAGACCGCATCAGAAATGTCGATATTGCCATCGTCATTGGCATCGCCGTGATGACATGGGACGGTTGGGGATATTCGGTAGAGTTTGGCCGCGCCTGGAGCGACGACGTAGTTGAAATACTGTGGCTTACAATCGTACCCGACACTACGAGTACACTGCCAGGAATTGCCAGTCTCCATATCTGTTACCCACCAGCGGTCTGGACAAGGGGGTGGCGGACAAGGTTCGTTCGGTTCCTGCGCAACAGTGTCGGACTCGGAGACGTTTACAAGTGTTTGGCGGTCCTGGAGAAAGACGCGTCCAGTGACGGTCTCGGTGGGCAGACAGCGGCGATTCACCAACATGTAGTACCGGGCTTCATCACCAGGATTGTGGAAATAAGCAACCTGTAAATGGAGATTGTATCCGGAGTACTGGTTGCAGCTGATCGAATCTATTAGATGGAACTGAGAGTACAACCCCGATGTGTACTTCTTGGCATCCTGCCACTCCAGCGACGCAAAAATCGGTCCCATCTTCTCGATGTAAGGACCGATGGTGTTTTTGATCTCACTCCAGGTTGTTGTGGTATCAGCGAATATGTCGCCGCTATAGACAAGACCGTCGGTGTATTTTTCGAGCGAGGCGTCTGTTCCGTAGTACTTCCAGTACCATATGCCGTTCGCACCGTATGCGAGGACAAGATTGACCATACACAGGTGCTCTTCGGCGGTAGGACGACGCCAGCCTCGGTCTCCTGTGACGCCGTTTTCTCCCTCGAACCCTTGGATTAATGGGTAACAGGGCACTCCCTTTGCTAAAGCCAGTTCTTTCATGTTTGCGAGCTCGGGAATTTTGTAGTCCCAGGCTATCTGCTGCGATGCCGTGCCGATGTCCTTAAAGATCGGAAACCACTGAAAGGAAATATTGCTGTACCCCGCGAGCGATATATAGTCCGCCCCCCCAGCGCCGGTCACCACAAAGCCCTTCTTGCCGGGATACCACGCGCCCAACAACGAATCAACACGTCGCCCCGAGAGAACGTTGTCACGGTCTTCCGCCATGCTCTGATCGTCCACCAGATACCAGCCAAGTATCGTCGGCGAATTGCCATAGTACGCGGCTGCCTGATCGCGAAGATTCGGAAATCCGACGACCGTATCGCTCGGTTCCCACAACTGCCTTCCAAACACATCCGAAACATTGACCTGATCGATGTATATGTCCCGTGTCCCATACCAACGCACCTGATAACTGATAAAGTAGACATAGCGTGAGTCCCGGAACTCACCCATTGGGTTGTTGTAGTGATAGCTGAGACTGATATTGCCGAAATCGGTTGCCGCATTGCCGAATGCAGAATTCAGGATATACACAGGTTGTTGTTCGATTAGAGTGTCGTTTTGTCCCGGAGCAGATTCGTCAGGGGAGTTGTAACGGTAGATGTAGAACACAGCCACCGTGTCGCCTGTCGCCCATCTTGAATCTGAGATTCGCTGTGTAGTGGTAGAGAATGTCTGCGCCCTTCCTCAGATGCTGCGGATAATACCAGCCGGCCTGGCAGTAAGTACACTGGCCCGGCACTTCCGGCCCGGTTTGGATCAGTGAGTCAACCCGGTGACCGACTGCCGCAAAGCGCTGGCATTTGGTGTTACCGAACTGCACTTGTGCACCGCCACGATACACCAAATGGCACTGGCCAATGTCGGTGCCTTCCGATTCGAAAATGCTGTAGGCGGCGTCGGTGTAGACTCGCGGCCAGTAGGTGACCGTGCTATCCCATTGCCAGTCGTTGCTGCTGATGACTTTCAGTCCGGCGTTAGCATACGCCTGCAGGTGTTCCGGCTTATAGCAGTATCCAAGCACCGTGTTGAAATGGAGTGTGTTGCTGAGCATTTGGGCAAATGCGGACAAAGTGTCTTCGCTTGCCTCACGACTTGTCCAAACGCCGAACATAAATTGTTGTTGTGTTGCCTTCGCAATGCTGACGGCGCATAGAAACGTCAACCCGAGAAGCAATAGGTACCTTCTCATAGATCCTCCCATGATTTGTTACGTAGGGGCGTATGGCATGCGCCCGCGGGCACGCGCAGCGTGCCCCTACTTCATCAATATCATTTTACCAGATTTCACAAACTCGATGCCTGACACCTCCAATCTGCAGAAATAGACGCCACTGCTGAGCAGTTCGCCTTGTTCATTCGTGCCGTCCCAATAGATGGTATGTCGACCCGGTAACTGTCGCGTATCCACAAGCGTTTTCACTCTTTGCCCGAGAATGTTGAAGACCTCTATATGCACCGGCGCTGGCTGTGCACCGATGCTCGGGAGATTGTAGACCAGTGCGGTGGTGGCGTTGAACGGATTCGGATAGTTCGGTTCCAAAGACGCGCTGTCATGAATCCCTTCCTGACAGCAACTGTCTGGCGTCGGGAAAGGATTCCCGACGCCGCTGGAAACCGGGTGCCCCACCGCTTGCGGTGGGCTTACCTGAACTGTGCTGGCGGCCGACACCAATCCCGAACTGTCCACGGCGACGAGAGTGTAGTACGATGGGAGCGTGTCAATGGGATACCAGTCGACATAATAGACCCGCCGCAAATCCTTCACAGCGTACATAGGGATATAACGCTCGGGATCAAAATACTTACCGTCGTCGTCGAAACCGAGGGGTTCTTTGTGATTGTCGGTTCTGATCGGTCTGCCGAGAGGATCAAGGTAGGTCAAGACATGTTGTGAATCGAGCGGCGCACCCGGTTCGGTTGTTCGAAAAAGCACGTAGTGCAAAAAGTCGGATTCACTGTTGCGTTCCCAACTGAGGATGACGCGATTGCTGTCTCGCCAGGCCATCATGCTCGCCGGTGCTTTCGGCGGCAGGTCCTGATAAATATAGAACTCGCCATCGGGCCCTCCAAAGGCGCCTATGTCAGAACGCGTCCCATCAACGTCGAGAATCCAAGGGGCGCCCGCGTCAATGCAAGGCGATCCTTTCTGAAGTCGCAGGTCGCCGTTCCACGGGTCGACAAACATCGGGTCGGCAAAAACGTTACTGTGGAGGGAGTCGAGCCGTTGGTTGTTCGGGACCCAGATGTGTTCCTCTTGGCCAAAGGGCGCTACGGCGTAGAAGCAGTTGTAAGTAATCTTGATCATGGGGTCATTGGTAACACTGGCGTTAAATACCAGCCGCGGTTGATAACCGGCGAAAACGTTGTTGTAGATCAAGCAGGTATCGAGCTCGTCGAGGTACAGGACCAGGATATCGTTGGCGCGACCAAAGTCGTTATGTGTAAGAAAAAAACTGTTCTGCGCAAAGACAACGTCGCTGGCAGCGGTGATCTGTACCAATTCCAGCCACCTGTTGCGGTAGAAGAGATTGTTCCGGACATCGATACGTCCGCTCCCCCCCTGAATGCCTGTCCAGCCGCCGCCGACGAAAACGTTCTTGTGGAGGACGATAGAACCTGTATTACCGATGAAATTGGCAAATTCGTTGATGGCATCTGGCATGTAGAAAGTGTTGTTTTCGATGACATAGTCACCGCGGTCTGTGAGGAAGAGGGCGAAATCATTCCAAGTCTCAAAGATGCAGTTGATTACAGCAACATGCCTGTTGTTTCCACAGGCGAGAGTGGAGGACGCAAAGTCGGAGAATCTACAGCTTGTGAAAAACAAGCTCCGGTCGGGATCAGTTGCAGACTTGATGAAAGCGTAGTGACTGCCAGAGCCAACAAAGTGCAAGTCCTCGATCAGGTTGGAGTCTTCCGGCAGGAACATCACCGAATGCAACAATTCGGGAGCTTCCGATCCCAGCACTCTTGTTGAATCCATCCCCTTTCCGCGCATGGTGATCTTTGGCTGAGTGTAGACTGGCGCGGATAAGTAAAAACTCCCCGTATCTATCAACATCGTGTCCCCCGGCAGGGTCGCGAGATTGGCTGCTTCGATGGTGTTGGCTGCTGTCTCCCACGTCGTATACGGGAATGCGTTGCTACCCGAATGCGAGACGTAGCGGGTCGCGGCAAGCAAACACGCAGACGCGGCTGCCCACAAGATGACTACTGTCTGAATACGTTTGAGGATCATTCGAACCTCCCAGCCTCACCAACTATGACGTTCTACATCCAAGATCGTTTATTCCGGTTTTGTGTCAAGCTATTCTTTCGTAGGGGTGCATCCTTCGACTCATGCTCCGGACGTACGCTGCACCCGCGGGCACGCGCAGCGTGCCCCTACGCATCAATGTTAGTTTTGACTCCTGTCAATCACGATGTCAAATCTTCTCACTTCATCAATATCATTTTACCAGATTTAACAAACTCGATACCTGACACCTCCAGTCTGCAGAAATAGACGCCACTGCTCAGCGGCTGGCCTTCTTCATTCGTGCCGTCCCAGTAGACGGTATGTCGCCCCGGCGACTGCCGCGTATCCACCAGCGTTTTTACTCTCTGACCGAAAATGTTGAAGATCTCTATATGCACCGGCGCGGGTTGCGCACCGATGCTGGGCAGATGGTAGACCAGCGCTGTAGTCGCATTGAACGGATTCGGATAGTTAGGTTCCAATTCGTAGGTCACGCCGTCTTGCGGCGTGACATCGGCTCCGTAGGGGCGACCCTCGCGGTCGCCCGAATTCTGGGCAGGCGCAAGGCCTGCCGCTACAGCCGCTGTCGACGCAGACGACACAGACGACACAGACGACACCAGCCCCGAACTATCAACGGCCACGAGAGTGTAGTAAGAAGTCAGCGTGTCAATCGGATACCAGTCGACATAATAGACCCGCCGCAAATCCTTGACAGCGTACATCGGTATATACTGTTCTTGATCGAGTTGCTTGCCGTCGTCGTCGAAACCGAGTGGTTCTTTGTGGTTGTCGTTTCCGATTGGTCTGCCGAGACGATCAAGATAAGTCAGCACATGCTCCGAATCGAGCAGCGCGCCCGGTTCGGTCGTGCGGAAGAGAATATAGTGCAAGAAATCCGATTCACTGTTGCGCTCCCAACTCAGAATGACTCGATCTCTGTCTCGCCAGGCAGTCATGCTCGCCGATGCTTTCGGAGGCAGGTCCTGATAGATGTAGACCGAACCCCCCGGCCCGCCGAAAGCGCCGATATCCGAGCGCGTTCCATCAACGTCGAGAATCCACGGCGCGCCTGCGTCGATGCAAGGCGAGCCCTTTTGAAGTCGCAAATCGCCGTTGTCAGGGTCGACAAACATCGGATCAGCATAGACGTTGCCGTAGACGGAGTCGATGATGCCGGTACCGTTGGTATGCCCGATATGAGGCCTGGTCATCGGATAGTTGGAATAGAAACAGTTGTAGTTGATCCGGATATCGGCGGAGTCAGGGATATCGAAATAGAAAATGACGCGGGGATTCATGCCGGCAAAGATGTTGTTATAAATGTAGGCGCGGCCCAGTGCCAGTGAACTAATGGTGAGTACGTCGGCGTAGGAGAAGTTCCAAGGTATGTCCATATAAAAGCTATTAAAGGCAACCTCCATGGCCACCCCACCGTAGACTGCCTCACTCATATAAGACTTGCCGCAGAAAAGGTTGTACTTCAACTCAGCGCCCCCCCCCAACCCGTTGATGCCTATGAATCCTCCCCCGACGACAACGTTGGAGTCAAAGACCTCATGACCGGTGCTATTGCCACTGAACGAGCATATGGGACGCACCACCCCGGGAGAATAGAAGGTGCAGTTGGTTATTGTGCAGTCTCCGCGATCAGTCACCGCAATAGCACCCGGATCACCCCAGCCCCCAAACCAGCAATGGGACACGTCAACGCGCTCGGTCCAAGCGGAGTAGATCGGTGCGCTCAGGAAATTCGTGAACTTACAGCGCGTAATCGTCCAAGTGAAGAGACTAACCCCCAGGTATTTTGTGAATCCCCGAAACCAGTTGTTTCCTCGGAAGTAGATGTCTTCCACGTAGGTCGAGTCCCCCGGCTTGAACATGTCGACAATGGCTGTGCTGCCGAGAATAGTGGTGGAGTCCATCCCCTTACCTCGGAGAGTGATCTTGGACGGCAAGACGATCGTCTGCGTGAGTTGATAACTCCCCGTGTCGACAAACATCGTGTCGCCCGGCAGTGTAGCCAGATTGGCGGCCTCGATGGTGTTCGCCGCTGTCTCCCACGTCGTATACGGGAACGTGTTGCTCCCCGAATGCGAGACGTAGCGGGTCGCAGCGTGCGCGTAGACGAATGCACACAGCGCGATTGTCAGCAGTGTTCTCAGTATGCTCAACTTGAGCTTCAAAGGGTGCCTCCCGGCTACACCATGAAAGACGTGCCACAGGCAAGATCGTTTATACGGTTTTTCTGTCAACCGATTATTTGCGGAGATGCGGGATTGTCCCCGCGGACGATCAGATGGAAGTTAGACTACTCGAGGTCTTCGAAGCTGCGGATGATATCGTACGGCTGCTGGGCGGACATATCCCGGTCGAAGAAACCGTCGGCGGAGATAATCTGCGCCAGCGATTTGAAGACACGCAGATAAAGTGTGTCATCATAAGGCGGTGCGGACATCGGAATAAAGACGTGCGAGAGCATGCCGTCGAGCGATTCGAAATCGTAGCCGGGTGTGGAACGCAGCACGCCGATGATCAGCTCCTTGGCCTGCATCGTGCGGATATGCGGAATCACAATTCCCCGACCGAT
>JAPLUP010000350.1 GCA_026397575.1 Candidatus Zixiibacteriota bacterium | reverse complement strand
CGAGAGTCCGAAGCGCGGGGGTTCGGACCTACGAGACTCGAAATTGACGTCGCAGCCACAGAATGAAAAACCAACCCGACGCAAGGCTTTGGGTGGGGTACAAATCAGAGTGGGCTACGCGGCTGGCCGTCGGGTCACACGCTCCGCTAAGTGTTTGGTATTGCTGAGGTATTGCTGGAAGGCGGAGCGCAAGACCCGACGGAACGGAAAAAAAGTAGCCGCAGAAATTGTCAAAACCGAAGCGGTTTTGACCTACAAAACTTACTTTTGTTTTGCTCCGCAGATGATGCACATCCCCACGTTTCTGGAGAAATTCCCGTGTTCTCCTTCACAGAATCCACGATTACATCTTGAACAGTAGCGCAGGGTTTCTCTGCGTCGACGGAAGACCTCAGAGCAAATCCAACAATCGACCCATTCGCCCCTTTCGATCTTTTCTTTTGCGTCTGCTGTTTGCATGAATCCCTTCCTTTCTCATCTCGATAACACTAATATAGTTCGCAGAATGAATTTCTACGCCCCAAAAACTATGAGCACGGGGCTTACAATTCTTCACGGAGAATCGATTCAGCCTGCTGTATGCCTAGGGGGGAAAGCGAGACCGTTCCGGATTCTTTGTCATACTCGAGCAGGCGTTTCTTGTGCAGAGGCTGCAAAACACTCTTCTTAAAGACATTGTAATTAGAATACTCGATCCAGTCGAACAAATCCTCTGCGATCACAGATTGCTCGGCGCAAGCATGCAATAGACACAGGGTCTGTTCCCTGAAATCAAGACCTGAGATCAAGATCCGTTTCTTGCCTCCCACGTCCCACACCCAGGGGACTTTTCTCTCTGACAGGCTATCAACTAAGTCCTGTGCTTCTTCCAAGGACAAGGAGTGGAAAATTCGCACTGTTTCGCACATGAGCCAGTCGAGGATTCCGACGATTGTGCTGGAGTCAACTCGATTTGCATCAACATCGCCACCTACGTGTCCTATACCGCGTTTACCTCTCAGGCTGTATACCAGAACCAATGCCCGCGGCATCAACACTCGAAGGCTCTCATTTCCTGCAGCTTTGTTGACGCGTGTCAGTTTCTCACATTCATCTACGAAATTCGTTATCCTGATTCCGAATGGAGTGTATTTGCCAGTGAGGTTGTGCTGCAGGAAGCGTAAGAGACATTCGCAGAATTTTCCCCCCGATAAACCCGAAGAATCGTATTGTGCCTGTTGATGTCTTTCCTGAGCGAGTTTGAAGCACTTGATTAGACGTGACTTGAAGTCCTTTGGCACGTGTGCCAACGCCTCGTCGAGAGTGAGTTTAGGCCTTGACATATTGGTACTGCCCATCTTTGTTCTTTTCTCGACTCAGCTTTTCGTCGCGCAGATATCTGACCATCTTGCCAGAAATCTCGTTGGCCTTGAACTTAAGTGCCATCTTTTTGTCGCAGTGCTCTATTATATCTTTCAGGGTTCGAGGCTGCTTGAAAAAGCCGCCATTGATGAGATTCCCAATCGTCACATATGCACCTTTACCACCACCAGTAGCGACTTTCTTCTTTGATTTTCCTCCTATTGATTCAGACTCCGGTTTCTCTCGTTGGGCGCGTTTCTTTTTCGTCCCCTTTCCTTTGCGAACAGCCCTTGCAGGGCTAGATCCCAGATTATCGCTTATTAAGAACTCCAATACTCTCAACTGCACGGCCTCAGACTTAAACTGATTCAGAATACCGGCCACGTCGCTGAGTTTCTCTTTGATATCCTTGAACTCGGTTTCCATGAAATCCTTCCATTCTTGAAATGTAGAAATCTCCCTCAAAGTCAAAGCCCCTCGCCATTCGGCGAGGGGCTCAAAATCGGAAGAATGTGTTTAGTACATATCCCCATATCCGCCGCCGGGAGGCATTCCGGGGCCGGCTTTCTCTTTCTCCGGTTTGTCGGTGATCACCGCTTCGGTGGTCAACATCAGAGCGGAGATGGAGGCCGCGTTTTCGAGCGCCGTGCGGGCAACCTTGGTCGGGTCGATGACACCGGCTTTCATCAGGTCTTCGAACACGTCGGTCTGAGCGTTGTAACCGAACGCGCCCTTTTCGTGCTTCACTTTGTCGACAACGACGGAGCCTTCGACACCGGCGTTCTCGGCGATAAAGCGAATCGGGGCTTCCAGCGCGCGACGGACGATGTTGATACCGATCAACTCGTCGCCGTCGGCCTTCATCGCGCTAAGCGCCGGAATCGAACGCAGCAGAGCCACGCCGCCACCCGGAATCACGCCTTCTTCAACCGCAGCGCGAGTGGCATGGAGCGCGTCTTCAACACGCGCCTTCTTCTCTTTCATCTCGGTTTCGGTAGCCGCGCCGACATGAATGACGGCCACGCCACCGGCGAGCTTCGCCAGACGCTCTTGCAGTTTCTCTTTGTCGTAATCTGAAGTGGTGTCGTCGATCTGACGCTTGATCTGCTCGATGCGTCCCTTGATATCAGCGCTTTTGCCGGCGCCTTCGATGATAGTGGTGTTGTCTTTGTCGATGACAATCTTCTTGGCGGTGCCGAGATCGGACAGGACGGCGTTCTCCAACTTGAAACCAAGTTCTTCGGAGATGACCTTGCCGCTGGTGAGAACTGCGACGTCGTCAAGCATGGCTTTGCGACGATCACCAAAGCCGGGGGCTTTCACCGCGCAAACTTTCAGGGTGCCGCGCAGTTTGTTGACGACAAGGGTCGCCAGCGCTTCGGATTCGACATCTTCGGCAATGATCAGAAGCGGTCTGCCACTCTGAGCTGTCTTCTCCAGGATCGGGAGCAGGTCCTTCATCGCGGAGATTTTCTTATCATGAATCAGGATGTAGGCATCTTCCATCTCGGCTTCCATCGATTCCGGATTGGTGATGAAGTATGGGGACAGATAGCCGCGATCAAACTGCATACCTTCGACCACTTCAAGAGTAGTGTCGGTAGTCTTGGCTTCCTCGACGGTGATGACGCCGTCCTTGCCGACTTTTTCCATCGCGTCGGCGATCAGGTCACCGATCACCTTGTCGTCATTGGCGGAAATGGTGCCGACTTGCGCGATTTCGGCCTTGTTGCCGATCGGTTTCGACTGCTTCTTGAGTTCTGCGATCACGACCACGACGGCCTTCTCGATGCCGCGTTTGATGCCCATCGGGTTAGCGCCGGCGGCAACGTTTTTGAGACCTTCGGCGAAAATCGCCTGCGCGAGCACGGTGGCTGTGGTGGTACCGTCACCGGCGACATCAGAAGTCTTGCTGGCGACTTCGCGCACCATTTGCGCGCCCATATTTTCAAAATGATCTTCGAGTTCGATCTCTTTCGCGACTGACACGCCGTCTTTGGTTACCGTCGGGGAGCCAAATTTCTTGTCGATGATGACATTGCGGCCTTTGGGACCGAGGGTCACTTTTACGGCATCGGCAAGTTTGTCGACACCCTTTTTGAGCTTCTCGCGAGCTACGGAACTAAATTCTATCATCTTTGCCATTGGTATTACCTCTCATTATTTCTTGAGAACCGCGAGAATATCGGACTCGCGCATAAACAGGTACTCGGCTCCGTCCACCGTAACTTCGGTGCCGGAGTATTTGCCGAAGAGAATTTTGTCGCCGACTTTGACGTTGACCGGAATCAGTTTGCCGTCATCTGACACACGACCCGGACCGATGGCGATGACTTCGGCTTCCTGCGGTTTTTCCTTGGCGGTATCGGGGATAATGATTCCGCCTTTCTTCATCTCACCGGTGTCCAGCGTCTTGACCAGAACTCGGTCTTGTAACGGTTGGATGTTCATTAAGTAAGCTCCTTGCTTTATTGGTTGTTGTTAAACGTTGAATTGCGTTGCTGCCTTTTTTCAACCCTGTTAGCACTCACCTCTATCGAGTGCTAACAATTGTACGCAAAGATATGGATGCGGTTGCAGCGGTCAAGAGGAATTTTTTGCTCGTTTCAGAGACTGGAGACAACTATGCGAATTCGTCACAATCACATACTAAATAATGACTTATACCGATACCGTATCGATTGGCCTCGGAATGACCACCAGACCGACGGTTCCATAACAACCGAACTTGATGGCTTGGGTCTGCAGGATGATTTTGCTTGCTGGCCCTCGGAACCGAGCTATCAGTCCACCAGAGCCGGTGTTCGGCTTCGAAGTCGATCGGAAGAGACACTTGATAACGGTGAAATATCGGTATGGAGTTTATACTTGACAGTGAACACCAGATGGCTTTCTTGGGGCAAGGATTATTACTCATACCCCGGTCTCGGGAACATAGATCAAAGGATGTTCAATGCCCGATTTTCGATATCTGTCGACAATCCCTGTTTTCTGCTATTGTATATTGAGATTTCCTTCGGGAAAAGGTCCATCCAAACTGATTTCTGATTCAAAGGGGGTGATTGGAGAGAGGTAGTTGGTTCTGGGTATGCAGCATGAATGCCATCGGAGCCGCGATACCAATCAGAGGATTCATATAGTAATTTTGGAGGGATTGGTGACAAGAATTGTCACATGGCCAAACCTTAAACTCGAGGGAGGAGTATTGATGGCTGGTGATTAGCAGGCATTACCCATTTTAGTCAACAAACCTCACAAATTAAGGAAGGGAAGTACAATGAGAGTATTTTCCACATTAATTTTACTTGTTGCGTTATGCAGTCTCGCCTTCGCAGCAGAAGACTTTCACGTTGGAAAGTCTTGCGTCAGCTCCAGCACAGACACTTATGCCCCGGGCGAAATAATTGTGAAGTTCAAAGACGGCGTGAGCAAACAGCAAGCCACTACCGCTCTGGCCGACCTCGGCACCTCACTGATTTCAACCAATGCTCAAATCGGAATCCAGCAGCTCAGAATCTCGGCCGACAAGACGGTCGAAGAAATGGTTGCTGCTTTCAGCAGTCGGCCCGACGTGGAATACGCCGAGCCGAACTACATCGCTCATGCGTTCATGACTCCGAACGATCCGTACTATTCGTATCAGTGGCACATGCCGCTGATTAACATGCCGGCTGCCTGGGATCAGTCGACCGGTATACCCGGTGTGGTCGTGGCGGTCATCGACTGCGGTGTGGCCTATGAAACATACGGAGTCTACACGCAGGCGCCGGATCTGGCTGGCACCCATTTTGTCGCAGGATATGACTACGTCAACAACGACAGCCATCCGAACGATGACTGCGCCCATGGCACGCACGTAACTGGCACTATCGCGCAGACCACTAACAACAGCCTCGGCGTGGCGGGCGTGGCCTTCAATTGCAGCATCATGCCGATAAAGGTTCTTGATGCCTCCGGAAACGGCACTTACACCGCTATCGTTAACGGTATCACCTTCGCAGCCGATCACGGTGCCGAGGTGATTAACATGAGTCTTGGGGGCGCTTCAGGCTCAACTGCCCTGCAAAACGCCGTGATCTACGCTTACAACTTGGGTGTCACAATCGTTTGCGCTGCGGGTAACGCCGGCACCTCTGCCCCACAGTATCCGGCAGCCTATACGCAGTGCATCTCGGTATCGGCGGTCCGTTACAACAGTACCTATCCGTCTTACTCCTCCTACGGTTCGACCATCGACATCTGTGCTCCCGGCGGAGACGTGACTGTCGATCAGAATGGTGACGGATATCCCGATGGCGTGCTGCAGCAGACGCACGACGGAGTCAATTACGGGACATTCGGCTACTACTTCTATGATGGCACCTCGATGGCCAGTCCGCACGTGGCCGGCGTAGCCGCTCTGCTGATTTCCAAAGCCGGTGGCGCCATGACCCCCGACGCAGTGCGGGCGGCCCTGCAGAACACCGCGACGGATCTCGGCCCAACAGGTTGGGATCAGCATTATGGCTACGGCCTGGTTAACGCGAATGCCGCGCTGCTGACGATTGGCAATAATCCGCCGGTAGCCGCGTTCTCCGGCACTCCGACTTCTGGCACCTATCCTCTAACGGTGACCTTCACCGACGCCTCGACCAACAGCCCGACCAGTTGGGCCTGGACGTTCGGCGACGGCGGCACGTCAACCTTGCAGAATCCGTCGCACATTTACACCACGGCTGGGACTTACACGGTTGTACTGACGGCCACCAACGCCTACGGTTCCGACGGCGAGACCAAAACCGGTTACATAACGGCATCGGCTGTGACTCAGAGTTGTGACGATTTTGCTGATGGCAGTATCACCGACTGGCTCAACAAGACGGGCACCTGGACGGCAACCGGTGGTTACATGAAGGGCAATTCAACCACAACCAACGCCAAGACGACTTCGCCGTTTGGTTCCTTCACAACCGCGACAATCGATTGTGATGTGAGAATGAACACCGGCCGCACCAACCGTGTAGCGCGCATTATCTTCGCCTATGTGGACGCGAGCAACTACCGCTACATCGAGGGCGACGATGTCAACAATCGCTGGCGCTGGTATGATCGAATCAGCGGTACCAACACTTCACGCAAGAGTGTTAGCAGGTCAATTAGCTCTGCTACCTGGTACCATGTCCAGGTCAAGGCTGCCTCCGATGGTACCGTTACTGTGTTAATCGGCGGAACCAATATCGGTTCGTACAAGTGGGCCTCCGCCACCAGCGGTCTGGTTGGCTGCGGGTACAACGCTGCCAACTCTGACTTCGACAACTTCTGCGTCTCCTCGGTCGTGTCCGCATCGGACGGCTGGGTGGAGATGGGCGAAGGTCAGTCTGAAGTGAGTCTGCCTGTGGGATTCACTCTAAATCAGAACTACCCGAACCCGTTCAATCCGAGCACGGTCATTACTTACTCTCTGACGACGTCAGCCGACGTTGAGTTGATTGTGGTCAACGTGCTGGGTCAGCAGATTCGGACTCTGGTCAACCAATACCAATCATCCGGTGATCACAGTGTAGTCTGGGATGGAAGGGACCAGGGAGGCAATCAGGTTGCTTCCGGTATCTACTTCTATCGCATGACCTCCGCCGGTGCCGTTGATACCAAGAAGATGCTTTTGATGAAGTAGTTCCCTGCTTTTACCATAAGCTGCATCAGGCAGCAAGCATCTAGTAACCAAGAAGCCCCGTCTGACCAAGGCGGGGCTTCTGCCATCAGCGGCAGAGAAGGAACCAGCAGGTCTCAATAAGTGTAGTGGTAGCAAATCACAGGCCGCGGACCGCCGCCAAGAATGTAGTTGCTCGTTAGGCAACAAGCTTCTCTCTGGAATGAACCGGAGAGAAGCTTGCACAATTCAGTAAGTACTGGTTAGCTCGCCGCGCACGGCGCTGGTCCACCGCTAAATATGTATGAAATCAAGAAGACCGCATCCGAGATGTCGATCGAGTTGCTGCAGTCGGTGTCGCCTTTGCCGGTAGGCACAGGAGCCGGACCGCCGCTGAAGATATAAGCAATGATGTAAACCGCGTCAGAGACATCAATCGTATCCGAACCGTCAGCGTCACCGTTCAGGTACACTTTGAAGCTATAGGCCCTGCTGGTCGAACCACCTGCCTCATCTTGAACGTTCGCCGTGAAGTCGATCTGTCCCGTGTGCGCCGGCGTTCCCGACAACAAACCACCGCTGGAAAGCGTCAGACCGGTGCCAACGAGGTCGCCGTTCAGGTCACTCCAAGAATAGGGCCCGGTACCACCGCTCGCATTCATCTGCTGCGAATAGGCCTTATTGACCCAACCGCCCGGTACCGTCGCAGTGACAATTCCGAGAGTTGTATCTGGTGACTCTGGTTGCAACTGAACATTGAGGATGGTCGTGTTGAAATCGGCCACGCTCACGCCCGTGATCGTCTGCGGCACGTAGCCGGTAGCTTCAAACTTCAAAGTCCAAGTGCCCGGCGCTATCAAGCGATGATAATCACCGACCGTCGGATCGGAATACACTTGCGAACTGTCAGCATCATGACTCATGACTGTCACCCTGGCTGCAAGTGGCAAGCCGGTCGCAGCGCTGGTCGCCACTCCCCGCACGCCATAAAGCGCCTCCGAAAGGTAGTTCAGCAGTGACTTGCGCAAATAGGTCCAGTAATTTGGCAAAGTACTCGCCTGGGGCATCTTTGTACCGGAAATCTCAATCGTGGCTTCCCTGCCGTGCTGGAAGTAGGTCATATAGTCCTGTCGGCCACCGGTAACACGGTACCAGGCGTAACCGTTGGTAATGCCGTCCTGCAGATCGGTCATGTAGCTGGACACGGCACTGGCATGCACGGTGTCGGCAAAGCGGCGACCAGTCTGCTGCCACCACGTGTCATCCGGATGCAGTCGCGACCAGGTGTCCCAGGGGTAGTTAAACACTTCAGCGCCACCATGGAAATTGGCAGAAATCACGAAATGGTGCGCCGACATAAAATCCATCATGGCGATTGTCTCCGGTTGCCAAGTTAGGCCGTCCGGATGATTACCGTCCGCGGGATCAGGGAAATTGCGATTGGGATCGACCCAGTTAGCGTTGTACCGGATAGCGCCGCTAACGCTGCCGTCACCACCACGATAAGTACCGTCAGGGTTGGCTAACGGATTAATGTAAATCTCCGTGTTGTTGATCAGGTTCGTGATCCGCGTATCTGTGCCATAGGATGTCAATAGCGAGTCGATCAAGCGCAGCATCATCACATAGCCGGTAACTTCATCACCGTGCATCGTGCTTGAATAGAAAGCCTCCGGCTCATCTTCGTCACTGTTGACATTATCCGAAATCTTGAGAACCAGCAATTGCCTCCCCTCAACCGTTGATCCAATGTTGATGAGCTTGCAGATGCTACCGTGGTTGTACTCAAACTGATTCATCATGTCGAGGTACTGCTGGTAGGTCGGATAGACGTCCCAAGCCTTCGTCTCGGAGAGCGACCTCGCCATGTCCGGGACGATCAAGTCACCGGGATTGGGCAGAATCGTGTAGCTGTAACCCGTGGCCTTGAATTTGGCGAATTCCCGATCATTGGCGTAGGCATAGACGGTGTCATCCTTGACATTGTCGATGGAGACGATTTTGGTGAGTTCATCCAACTCTTTTGGTGACTGGATATTAAACTTGAAGTAATACTGGCTGGCTTCCGCTGTCGGGGCGACTGCCAGGCTCAATAGCGCCACAAAAGCCAATAGTATTAACCTCTTGAACATTTATACTCCAATCGACTCAGTAGTGATATTGCTCGAACAAGGCGGAGATTCTCAAGAAAAGTACTCTTCAGTGACAATATAAGCAGAATTGCCATCGAAGCAAGCCATTTCCACGGTTGGGCTTGACTTTGGTCATACGGGGGACGAAATTATCGGCGTGATCTCTGGTTGGTATGGGCTAACGGTCGCTCTGCCAACCGGGAGTTGCCAAGGTCACCTCTCTCTGTGGATGGTTTCCTTGCCTGCAACATTAAGGTATTCAGGATCTTAACTCGCAATGCCCGATCTGTTCGCATCCATTAGGCAATTCCTTGACGACAATGGCGTTGCTTACCGCGCTGCACATCACCAGCCAACCTACACCTCGGAAGAAGCTGCCAGGGCACGTGGTGAGGAGATGAAAATCGGCGGAAAAGCGCTGGTGATGAAAATCGGAATAGATTTTCGGCTGTTTGTCCTAAGCGGCGCTCTTAAGATCAACTCTGCCGCCATCAAGGAGCATTTTCAGGAGAAGCGAACTCGATTCGCCACGGCGGAAGAACTTGCGGAATTGACCGGCTGCGTCCCCGGCTGCGTGCCCCCGTTTGGCGAACCGATTCTTTCACTGCCGCTGTACGTCGACAATTCGATTCTTGCCAATCAGAAGATCGCCTTCAACGCCGGCTCCTTGACCGATTCAATCATCATGGATGTTGCCGATTACCTGCGTATCGCCAAACCGACTGTCTTCAGTTTTTCATCGAACAGTTAGAATTATCCTAAGGCTGCATCTGCAGGAAAGACCGATAGAGAATAGGACCGTCAAAAAACCGGCAATCGTTCAGGCGCCGTCAGGAACCTTCCCTGACGGCGTTTTTGTATATGTCTCCAATAGTCTACTTACACAGCGCACACGGCTCCGGTCCGTGGGAGAAGATGTAATTGATCAGATAAACCACGTCGGCAATATTGATGGTGCCGCCGCAATCAACGTCCGCCACGGAAAGCGGCTGCGGTGCCGGACCGCCCGTGAAAATGTAATCGATGAGGAACACGACGTCTGCGATAGTAACTGACCCGTCGCCATCGGCATCGCCGCAGAGCCGATCAATGTAAGTGGTGGCATCCGGAGTAATCGGCACAGACTCAACATGCCCAACATTGTCGCGGGCAATGCTGTAGAAGGCATATGAATGAAATCCTTGTCCAGTGTATGTCGCCGAGGTGGCAGTCGTGTCTGAAAGCCACACCGCATATGGTCCACCGTTATCGCTGCAGTAGATCGAGTATGATTTAATACCTGATCCGAGAGAATCATCGGACCCGGTCCACTGGACATTGAACGCAAGCGCATATAGTGTATCAGCAAGAGGCAAAACATGGCTCTGCGGCAAAGTATT
Organism: Candidatus Zixiibacteriota bacterium; assembly: GCA_026397575.1. GTDB lineage: Bacteria > Zixibacteria > MSB-5A5 > CAIYYT01 > CAIYYT01 > CAIYYT01. Next base: position 1,596 of record JAPLUP010000350.1, on the reverse strand, counting down.
GTCGATAATATTGACTACATAATTTGTGGTTATAATATCGAATATTTCGAACTGAATCTGAGCCGAATTCCGAATCTGAGTTCCGGACAGCAGGTCAGGTAATGGCTGAGCCTTGTACAGCACTGAGCCACTCGCCCCCGGCTGAAGATTAATTCCCAGGAGGTCCCACTTGATAACTCTGCTGCCTGGATTAAGAACGCCGCTAGGAGTCATCAGTTCGACAGTTGACAGATCAAGATCCGGGTCAAGAGTATCAGTTACAAAGACATCTTGCGCTTCAACAGTTCCGATATTCTCATACTGAACGACGTAGACAAGCTCATCATCAGACGTGACGAAGGTGTCCGCGAGCACGCCTTTTTCGTTGGGGTCGACTGGTCGGCGGGCGGGCTGCTCGTACGATTTCGGGGGCCCAGCCGCTGCTTCATAACATGGCTGGAGATCGTGGATCTTGTCAGCACACCCCAGTATCAAGCCTACACAACCTGGTATTGTCAGAAAACACTCAGGTGTGGGCTTCGCCGCACAGGTTACAGCGGCAGCACATGTAGGAAAAGCAACAGTGCACAGCCCGCTTGCAATGAACGAATCCCACAGACACTCCAACAGCTTCTTCTGGTCAACACCGGCGTAAACCGGTCCGCCAATCACCGTTGCACCGATCGGGACTGTCGGCTTCAGCAGTGCCCTATAGGTGAGAACCTCGGTTTGATATGGCCCGAGCGCGGGAATGTCCCAAATGACCATCGAAGCGGCTGCCAACGTATCGATATCGGCAGCAGGTTCTGGCGACGCTGAAACTAGTGAGAACTGCTCTGGGTCGAGCAATTCGTGGACGTAGATGTTTTCGCCTGGTATGTTGCTAACGTTCTGCACAGATATGTAATATGTGAGAATCCTACCAGGCACTGCGGTAGTTCCCCACTTGTTAAGAACGAGTTCGGGAGGTGGAAACTCGGCATACACATCAAGAGCGAATTCTCTGGTAGCCATTACACCAACCGAGTCCGTCGCTCTGACGACGAAGACGAATTTGCCTGGATCAGCCGATGAACCACTCAGAACTCCATCGCTAGAGAGGGAGAAACCAACAGGCAAGGTACCGCTAGCCAAAGACCAAGTGTATGGAGGGCGCCCACCGATTGCCTCAAACGTGTGAGTGAACGACGCGCCGGTCAAGACTGCAGGAAGGCGGTGGCGAACAATGTGTAAGGTTATTGGTCGGATGCCGGTCCAAGAAATGCGGTAGCGGCCAAATTCGTCGTTACCGTAATCCCCAACAAACATCTCATAGACACCGGATTCTGTGAAAACCGAATCTTCCAAGATCACTGTCGCGCCGCCATGCGTCTTGGCGATCGGGCTATTGCCCGGGCCGTAAAGTTCTAAGTCCGGTTCGACTCCGCCTGACAGGGCCGTAATCACAAATCTCGTAGAATCATTTTCGTCCACCAGGAAGACATAAGCATTCAAGTCTCCGTAGTGTTGCAGTGTATCCTCTTGATCACCTTCAGGGAAAAACAATGTATCGGCTTTGGAAAGAACATCTTGTTGGCATTGCAGGCTCAACCAGTAAGGTGCAATCTGGTCACCATC
>JAPLUP010000366.1 GCA_026397575.1 Candidatus Zixiibacteriota bacterium | reverse complement strand
AAGACGAAACCCTTGCTGCGCACCTCACCAATTAGATATACTGCTTGTGACCAACACTGAAAGGAAGGAATTCATGACGCTGCTTTTGACTCGAGATGATGTAATCCGCGTGCTTGATATGGCTGACTGTATGACCGTCGTGGAGAAAGCGTTTGCCGAGATGGCGAACGGCACGGCTGTGCTGCCGCTGCGAATTGGGATCACTCCCCCGGATGGCTTGGCGCTTTACATGCCTGCTTATCTCAAGGAGATGGGCGCGCTGGCCTGCAAAGTCGTCACGGTCTACAAAAATAATCCCAAGAAATTCAACATCCCCACAACCATCGGCAAAGTGCTGCTTCAGAATCCCGAAAATGGGGACGTTATCTGCATTATGGATGGGGGCTATCTAACCGCAGTCAGAACTGGAGCCGCAAGCGGCGTTGCCACCAAGTATCTTGCCCGCGCCGACAAAGGACAGATTGCGGGAATTTTCGGCGCCGGTGTTCAGGCCAAAACCCAACTCTGGGCAGTCGCTACTGCGCGCCAGCTGTCCCGGGCTTACGTCTATGACGTTTCTTCGGAAGCCACCGCCGCTTTCGTCAAAGAAATGAGCGCCAAGCTGAATCTCGAAGTTGTAGCCGCTGACTCGCCACAGCAGATTCTGGCCGAGGCCGATATCATCTGTACGGCTACTTCGTCCGCTACGCCGTTATTCGACGGTTCGCAGGTGCGCCCGGGGACACATATCAACGGAATTGGCAGCCATTCTCCCGGCGCGCGTGAATTGGACACAGCCATTATCAAGCGTTCCAAGCTTGTTGCCGATTCCAGTGAGGCCTGCCTCAAAGAAGCTGGCGATATCATGATCCCAATGCAGGAAGGGGTGATCAGCGCAGATCACATTCACGCCGAACTTGGGGAGATTATCCTTGGTCGTAAACCGGGGCGTAAGGACGCCGCCGAGATCACGGTGTTTAAGTCCAACGGTCTGGCGATTCAGGATGCCGCGACCGCGAAGTTAGTCTATGACAAGGCTCTGAAAGCCGGTATCGGCAAGGAAGCGCAGATTTAGCCGCCGTTAACGAAATGGATTTCGCCATCAAGCACACCCGCAGCTTTGGCGATTTCCGGATTTCCCGGCGCCGTGACGAATGCCTTGGCCTCCTCCAGATTGCCAACCTTGAAGAGAAAGAACACGTTGTTCGGATCTTCGAGACTTTGCCAGAGATTGACCAGAGTGAGCCCCGCTTCGAGGTGGGCTTCTTTATGGGAATCGAAGATTCGTTTCCATGTTTGATAATCAGCCACGCGATTTCGACACAGCATGTAGATCACTTTGCATCCTCTCGAAGTTTTGATCAGCAACTGCGCTGCTTTCCAAACTTGAGGTTGCAAATTGCAACCTCATTAACACGACTCCATTGTTTGTCACAGCAACTTGAGGCGCCAAATTGGCACTTCAAGATGGCAGAAGGACCCAGCCGACGATACGCTTTGGGTGGGCTACAGAGCTGTTCTAGCCTGTCGACAAAGCCTTCTCTAAGAAGTCGCGGTAGTGCTCATTACCAGTTGCCACTATGATTTGGCTCACGGTCTCATCTTGCAGACTCCCTGAGACCACTTGCTCGAATTCAGTACTGTAGAAGACGAGGTGATGGAAATTGAAGGATCGCTTCATATCAGTCGCATCAATCAGTATCTCAAACAACTTCAAAGGGCCGCAATAGCACTCGCACTGCCACATGTATTTGGGCATTGAAGTGATAAGTGCCCTACCCCTCTGGCCGGATGACAGCGAGTCGGTCTCCAAAATGGCCTTTTTGTAGGCGTTCAGCTTCGCGACGCGAATGTTCCAAACGAACAGATCTTGTAACGGTGGAGTCTCGAGTAGAATCGAAAGAAATTCTTGGAACGATTCAATACCTTCCATGACACTAATCAGAGGAACTCTCAGCTTGTGATAAACAGGAAAGATCACTGCATAAGGTTCGTACGTCACCGAGAGGCCCGTGTCAGGATCATAAGTCTCTGTGAATTTTAGGTGGTTCAGTTCTGGCCTTTCATCTTGGGGAGTACTGGAATAGTCAGTCTCGCTCGGCTCTAGGCGGGAAAAAGGCCCAGCTTGGTCATCATGCACGTAGAATTTTTCAATCCTCAATCCGAAAGTCTTCACCACGTAGCCATTTTGAGCGTGGGGATTTGATTCATTGACGAAGATCTCAGTTTCGTCAAGACTGAATCCAGCAACCGTAACGGCATGAAAATCGTCCCCGACGCGCAGTACGAGAATAGCTGGAATGCCACCCGCAACGTAGGCGTAGAGGGCGCTGAGGAGAGGCGTTTCTGGTCTTACCTCAAGCAATTCCGGCTCAAGTCCGATGGTCTTAATCGCTTGACAGATCTCTTGGATAGTGAGACCAGATGAAGGGATCGCCCTGCCTGTGCTGAAACTACCCGTGGCACTTCTGGTAATCTCAGCTGGACTTGGGACGGGAGTGCTATTCTCAGGCGAGAGGCTGTGAAAGGCGCTCCACAACGCTGTCGTCGCACAAGCTGCTAAGACGGTGTCTTGTTCTTGAAATGCGAGGCTTTCTATCGGGAGGTTCATTCCGTCAATGTATGGTTGATAGTCGCGGGCGCACGGAAAAAGCCGGCGGCGCGTTGGATTGTCATCGCATTCCTCCTCGAAGTGACTAAGCAGGGTCCGTCCGATGACTGCGTCAGGTAATGGTCTGGCAATGACGAAGCCCAAGTATGCGCCGCGGAGCTCAATCTCCTCTGCGAGATGGAAGAGATCGAATATTTGCCGACAATGCTCGAAAACCACATCCTTAGTTGCCCGGAAGCAATGGATTCTCTTGCAAAAGCGATCGTATTGGCGAAAACACTTGGCATAGTATGCTGTGTAGTCGTCAATGAAATCGTGATCAACGTATTGTTTTTCTACCAAGAGCGATTTGCAGCCAAGAAAGTCAAGATAACGATACAGGTTCTTTGCCTGATTCTTCAGAGAAACGTCTTTACCGCTACAGTAGCTGTTCGCTAGACTATTATAGAAGCTCTCGCGATCAAAGGGTAGAAACTCGTGATTGGGATTCATCCCAACCCCCTAATCAACTCAGACTTTGGAATTGTGCAGTCGAATTCAAATAGTCACGCGAGCGTTCAAGACCTCGCGGGATACTCGAAGCCTTCGGCGAGCTTGATTTCTGATAATCTTCTGATTGGTCTTGACTCTATTGGCGATTTCTGTTGCCTCGCCGCTCTTCACTTTTCGCGGTTGAAGCACATTGTTTCCAACGTTCATAAATGCCTCCATGGCTCGATACGAACCTATAGTATTACTCCACTAATCGACCTGTGTCAATAACTTTATTACGCTGTTCAGCAGAGAAAGATTCAATAGATCCAGTGAACGTTCTTCAACTAGTTAAATATCAGCAACTTAGGTGTCAACAAAAATCTTGCAAGAATTTGACAAGATATTCCTACGAAAGGTCACCGGTTCTATCGACACCGTTCGTCGTCTTGCCGTCCCAACTTCTCTTCCTTCTTGCTCCTGTCCTCCTTCACTAGGCTGATTTACGTCAAAATCGCGACCTTGGGCTTCTCTCTGGCCTCCGAATTGTTCAGCCAAGTAGGTTGAGAGGTCTGCCCTATCGACATTCCGCATTCATTCTGCCGAGACAACATGGATGTCAACCTACCCCAACTCCTTCTTCCCTTCCTTGGCTTCTCTTGCATCTTTATGCTCTTCCTTCCCCAATCCCACCTTCTCCAAGATCGCCACTTTCAGCTTCGCTTTGATCTCCGGGTTGTTCAGCAGGAACCCGCGGGCGTTTTCGCGACCCTGCCCCATGCGTTCTTCGCCGTACGAAAACCAGGTGCCGCTTTTCTGGATGAATCCGTGCACGGTGCCGAGGTCAAGCAATTCGCCCTCATAGTTTCATGCGAATTTGGTTGATGAAAATGACCGTAGTCCTCGACTTGGAGACGCTGCCCGTAAGTTTGCGCAGCGCTTGCGACATCAGTCGCGCCTGCAGTCCCATGTGCTGATCCCCCATTTCGCCGTCGATTTCCGCGCGCGGAACCAAGGCCGCCACCGAGTCGATCACGATACAATCAATCGCGCCGGAGCGCACCAAGGTTTCGGTGATTTCCAGCGCCTGCTCGCCGGTGTCGGGCTGGCTTAGCAGCAAGTTGTCGATATCGACTCCCAATGCGCGGGCATAGGAGGCATCCAGCGCATGCTCGGCATCGATAAACGCCGCAATGCCGCCGGCTTTCTGCGCCTCGGCGATGATATGCAACGCCAGTGTGGTTTTTCCCGATGATTCGGGCCCGAACAATTCAACCACCCGTCCGCGCGGGACACCGCCGGTGCCGAGCGCGATATCAAGCGCGATCGAACCGGTGGGGATGACCGGAATCCGTTCGCCGGTGTCGAATGCTCCCAGTCGCATAATCGACCCCTTGCCAAATTGTTTTTCAATCTGCGACAACGCCGCATCCAATGCCTTCTGTTTGCCGTCAGTCTGTGCCATGTATGTTTACCTCACAATCGTGTTTTGATTTTCTTTCTTAACGTCGCGACATGTTCGTCGTTTGCCGGTCGCGACTCAAGCCAACTTGGGCACGGCGCGCCATGCCCCTACAATTGACCATGAACGTCGCTGAAAACTACAGCGGAAATTCTGTTACATCCGTATAAACCGGTCCGCTCGGCCGCAAGCGCGATTCGATCAGATAGATCGCCTTGACCGCAAGCGGTTGCGGCGGGAACTTGGCCATGCCGAATGCATCTTTAATCAACTCCAACCGTTCCGGCTCTTTTACCCTCCCCAATGTCAGATGCGGCGAAAACGGGCGGCTTTCCCGCTCGTACCCGAGTTCGACCATATTGGAATCAATTTGCTGTGCCAAAGTGCGCAATCGCATTTTATCGTCGACAATGCCGACCCAGAATACCTTTGGCGCCCTGAGATTGGGAAATGCCCCGCAGCCGGAAAGTGTGATGTCAAACGCGCCGAGCCCCTTTGCCGCCGCTGCTGTCGCGAATTTGACTTTATCGAGCAGTTTGGAGTCGGTTTCGCCAAGGAACTTCAGGGTCAAATGTATATTCTGTGGTTCGACCCATTTGACTTTGCCCGGAAATTGCAGAAACTGATCGACGAATTCCGTCAGTTCATTGCGAACGGTATCCGAAATTTTGGCTGCTATAAATAGTCGCATTGTCACCTACCTATGATAGTTTTGCGAAGTATATCCAACGCCATGGTCGCGCTGCGCTCACGGACACGTTGTCGCGTACCGAAGAGGTTGATCTTCTTCGACATGATGCCACCTGCCTGCGCGCAGCCGATATAGACCAATCCTACCGGCTTTTCCGCTGTGCCACCGGTCGGCCCGGCAACTCCGGTCAATGACAGCCCGTAGTCAGCGCCGATTACGTTTCTGATACCGGCGGCCATAGCTTCCGCAACTTGGGCGCTGACTGCCCCGTACGCCTGCAACAATTCTGTCGGTACCTTGAGCACATCGTGTTTGACGTCATTGGAATAGGCGACTACCGACCCGAGGAAATAGCTCGAACTGCCGGAAACATCAGTTAGCATCTTGGCAACTAAACCCCCGGTGCATGATTCCGCCGTCACCACCGTTTTGCCGGCCGCCGTCAACAGAGAACCGACAACTTCCGAAATCGATTGGTCACCAATAGTGTAGATGAACGCACCAACTCGCCCGACAATCGCTTCCGCCAACTTGTCCACTTCGGCTTTTGCTTCCGCTTCCTCGCTGGCACGACAGACAAGGCGCAAGTCGACCCCCTGATAACCGGGGAGGTAGGCCAGTCGAAAATGATCTGACGTCGGTTCCAGATCGGCAATCGCTTCGGAAAGCTCCGACTCGGTGATACCGGTCGTGCGGATACGGCGAATCTCAATGTGTCTGCGTCCCTGTCGCTTGAGTAAGAGCGGCAACACCGACTGGTTTACGATCGCTTCCATCTCGGAGGGCACACCCGGCAGTGAGATAAAACAGCGTTCGTCTTCCTGAAAGAGAATTCCCGGCGCCGAGCCAATGGGATTGTCAAGTAGATCCGCTCCCTGGGGCTGCAACGCTTGATTTTGTGCGATTGCGGGCAACTTGCGATGGAGGCTGCGAAACCGGTTTTCCAGCAGCTTCAGCAAGTCATCGTGAAATACCAGCTTGCGCTCGAAGGCATTACAGATCGCTTTCTTCGTGATATCATCCGTAGTGGGACCCAGGCCGCCGGTGGCGATGGTCACAGCCGAACGGTTCCATGCCGCGAGGATGGCTTCCTCGATGTCCTCCACACGATCACCGACCGAGACTCGATACCGCACCGCAATGCCGATTTCGGACAGCTTGTTGGCGATGTAGGCCGAATTGGTGTCGAGCGTATGGCCGGAGATGATCTCCTCGCCGATAGTAATGATTTCTGCGTTCACATCCCGATCCTGAACAGCACCAGCATTTGCAGGAAGACGTTGGTGTATACACCAATGGCGAAATCATCCCCCATCACACCCCAACCGCGCGGCAGACTCTCCCATTGGCGCGCCGGATATGGTTTCCAGATATCGAGCAGCCGAAACAGCACGAAACCGATTATATAGTAATTGACCTGATGCGGCACCCAGAGATATGACAACATGATGCAGGCGATCTCGTCGATAACGATTGGTTTGCCGTCATGGCCATAGTAGTTTTCGGCTTCACCTGCCAGCCAGACACCGCCGGCCAGCGCAACCAACGTCATGGCCACAGCCGGCCACCAACCGTAGGGAAACAGAAACCAGGCGATAACCACGCCGGGAATCGTGCCGGTTGTGCCGGGAATTAGCGGCGACAATCCAAAGCCGAAGCCGGTTGCGAAAATTTTGATCAGTGTTTTTTTCAAAGGCGTTACTTCAATGCGTTTTTGAGAAGATAATAACTCTTGACCAGATAGTCAATGGCAGTACCCCATGTCACCATGACGGTCACTAGCATCATCCATTTGATAAACTCAGCGGTTTGCGCTGATGCAAGCCAGGGCATGTCGATGCCGATCGGTTTGGCGAAGGTTTTGAGATTGATCAAGAGGAGAATTACGACGATGGCGGTCATCTGCATAAACGTCTTGATCTTGGCCCAACGGGTTGGCACGATCACGACGCCCTTGTATGCCGCCAGCGAACGCAACCCAGTGATCAGAAACTCGCGAATGATGATTGCAAGCACCATCCACATGGCTACATATCCGAGCGTCACGAAGGAGGCGAAAGCTACTGACACCAAAATCTTGTCTGCCAGCGGGTCGACGAACTTGCCGAAGCTGGTGGTAATGCCATACTTGCGAGCATAGTAGCCATCATAGAGATCGGTCAACGCCGCGATGATAAAGATCACCATCGCCCAGAACCGGGTCCAGAGATTGTCGATGATGAACAGCCCCATGAAGATAGGTGAAAGGGCAATCCTTAAGAGTGTCAGGGCGTTGGGTAGATTCAAGTTCCTCCCGCGATTGGGAGTGTTGAAAGAACCACGATTCTTCGGGCGTCGTCAGGAATCCTTTCCTGACGACCTCGACTGGCTTGATGATCCGGCAGGAAAGGATTCCTGCCGGCGCATTCGAATGACTTTTTCAACATTCCCAACTGGGGGAATGTACCACCTGCACCGCTTTGGGTCAACTCTTAAACGCTGTCGATAGGACGTGAATCGCGTGTTGAAAACAGATCAGGCGCTCATGAGAGCGCCTGATCATTGATTTCACCGAGAATTTCGCGCCTGCAATAGCCAAGCGCGTTCCGAGACAGGTCTATTTGTGCGCCTTCACTTCAACCTTCCGTCATGTTCTTGGTGTCCTCAGGGGACAGCATATTGAACCCAACCTTGGAGTCACCGTTAACTTTCAAATGAATCTGTGCCGAATCGCCGACTTCTGCATTATTGCGGCTGGCACTGATGTTGATCTCTCTGTAGCCATCGCTGCCTGTGGTGACGCTAACCTGATCCGCAGTCAGTCCTGCCTCGGTCAACTTCGATGTGATTTCGCTTTCCAACTCAGCGTCCGATTTACCGGCGCCGTCGATTTCGATAGTGACGAACCGATCGCGTGCCTGGGCATAGAGACTGGCAGAAATAGTCTCGTAGACCGGCGTGATGTGCGATTCACCCTTGATGCCTGCCAACGAATTGATGACCGCCACTGCCTGGCGGGCGGCCAGCTGCGATGGGAGCCCCTTCAGATGAAAGACCGACCCGGCATCGGTCAGTTCCAAACCAACCTTGACACCGGCTTGCCCGATTGCTCCCAGTGCGTTCTTAAGATGCTCGGGCGCAATCTTGACCGGCGAATTGAAAGCGACCGTGCTATCGTAACCGGCAATCCGCTGATATGAAAATGGCACCAGCGACACGAACAAAAAGAGTGCCACTGCCAGGGCCAAACTCCACCCGAGACGGGGATGAATACGAAACTGAGTGAAAATGTTTGACATGATTATGCTGTCCTTTCGTTGACCTCCAGCCGCGATGGTTTCGATGCGCTGCCTGACAATGCCAATCGGCGTAGTAGGAGCCGTCTCGGCGTTGACCGCTTCGTGCAGCAAACGGCTTAACTGCCGATCGGCAACTGCCAGCTTGGCACATGCAGCACAGGTGTGGATATGCTCGGTGATAACCGGGTCATCCAACTTGCCTTCAGTCATTCTTTTTCGGGCTTCGTCACAACGCATACCGCGACCTCTTGAGGTTTCAAATCTGTTTTTTCCATCATCTGCTCCCGATTTTCGGACGGCGCCAGAGCTTTTCGCATCTTAGCGCGCGCCCTCGACAACCGGGCTTTGATTGTGCCTTCCGGCCTCTTGTACAACTTCGCCAATTCGGCGACCGCCCAACCCTCGATTTCTCTGAGCGTGATCAGCGCTCTTTCTTCGGGAGTGACTGCGGCAAATGCTCTGGCCAATTGGCGGTTCGCCCAATATCGCCCGGAGGGATCCCATCCGGGCATCTGCTCCTCAAGTTCCGACGTCAGCGGTACAAGGTGGCGCCACCATGCGCCCCGACGTCGGTTCTTGAAGTGGTTGACGATGAGTCGATAGAACCAGGGGCGAAATGCCGACGGGTCTGCAAGTCCGTCGCAACCTGAGTGCGCCCGCAGGACGGCTTCCTGATACAGGTCATCACCATCTTCGCGGGTCGCCGACAGACGGCGGCAAAATCGCTCCGCCTCGGCATGCACCTTCTCAAGCTCTATCCAGAACCGGTCTCTGTTCATCACCTTCCAGTATTAAGACACTCAGGGGAGACGTTTGGTTGCCTGATTAGTGAGGAAAATTCGCGGGGGATCGGGCACGTAGCAACGTGCCCCTACTCGCTCTTCGAAAGACTGCCTGGTGGTTCTTTCTTGCCCAGATACAAATACGTCCCCAGCAGATTCACCCACTCGGAGAACTCCTGCCCTTCGTTTTCGGGTTTGTTGCGGATGCGGCTGATCGCATTGAGTTTCGAATCGAGCTCATCGATGAAGTAGAGCACGAAAGCTTCTTCAAACGCCGGTTCTACCGGCGCCGAATATTCTTTTTTGCCCTGATGCGATAGGACCAGATGCAGCAGCTTCCTGATATTGATATCGTTCGCGATGCCGAGTTTCACAGCGTGGCTTCTGAGCAACTCATAGCCGATCACCATATGCCCAAACAACCGCCCTTCGGACGAGTACTCAAGTGTGCTGCCAACCGTCAGTTCTTCGATCTTGCCCAGATCATGCAACAGTGCCCCGGCGATCACTAATGATTTATCAAGGTAGGTGTAGTGCTCGCAAACCTTGACCGCCACGCGCGCCATGGAGACTGAATGCTCGGCCAATCCGCGTATATACGGATGATGCCATCTTGTGCCGGCAGGGACTTCGAAGTAGCGCGGACGCACCAGCGGATCCGAAAGCACATCGTTGACCAGGTTCTTGATCTCGGTATCCCCGATCAACTCGATCAATTCGCTGACCGCCTGCTCCAATTCTTCCAGTGAAGATTCACTGGCCGGCAACAATTCGGTCAGATCGTACTCTTCAGCTTTAGCGGGACGAATCTTCTCTATCTGCAGTTGCGGTGTCCCCTTGTATGAACTCAAGAGTGCTTTGATCTTGACCACTTCGGCGGTTCGGAGCTGTTGATATGCCATCTCCGCCTCCTCGTTCCACATCACGCCCGGCACCTTGCCCGACGCATCGCGGAACTCAAGCTGCAACCGCACGCCACCGGTAAACGGAATCAATTCGCACTGCGACAGCGCATAGTATCCCAGCACCATGTCGCCGATTTTGGCATCGGAAAGTTTCATGGAAGATAATGTCGAAGCCGACGCGATAATTGTCAAGGAGTTTGCGCGATAACTTCACATCCAAGAGTGCCACTTGCGCTTATATGTATTAATCACTATCATCGGAGAAAACCATTCTCGGGGGCAGTGGTTTTTTCAAAGTTGCGGTCGATGATGACGAGCACCCTTCTCTTCGGTAGGTTAGGCATTGTTGCCTGACCAGAGCATTATATGAACGAACCAGTACTGACAATCACGAAGCGTCACCTTCCTCACTGGACGCTCAAGGGTGCGACCTATTTTGTCACCTTCCGAGTTGCCAAAGGACAACTGAACTCAGTTGAACAGAGGATTGTTTTCGACCACGTGCTTAATGGCGACAACCATTTCTACAGACTCATCGCTTGCACTGTCATGCCGGACCATCTGCATCTGATCCTGCGACCTGCGACGGATTACAGCCTGAGCCGAGTTATGCGCGGAATCAAGGGTGTGTCAGCTTATAAGATCAATCGATTGTCCGGCACACGAGACGATGCAGTCTGGCAACGAGAGAGCTTTGACAGAATCCTTAGAGATCAAGACGAACTGATTGAGAAACTCAATTACATGTTGTGCAATCCGTTGAAACAGGGACTTGTTGATGATCCGTGGAAATACCAGCATTGGTATTTCGAGGGGGCAGGGTCAGGCAAGAATGCCTAACCTACCAATTGCTGTTTCGCCGGGGATTCTGAGAACGACGTCCCGTAGTAGAAGCTCTTACCCAACCCCCTCCCACTCCTTCACCAGCACCATTGCATTCTTATGCGACGGCCGCCAACCAATGGCTTTGTCATCCGTGTTAAGCCAGAACTGCCGATCAGATCAGTTGTCCTTCGCCCCCTGGTCGATCCAATCTCTGATCTTGTTCTGGTCAATTATCAACAGGGGCGTACGCCCAAACGGCATCCGGCCGGCAATGCCAAGCTCTGCATATCTCGGCGACACGGCAATGTAGAGCGCGCTGGAATCGGCAAATCCGGGGACAACATGCCGGCCATGATGCGATATCTCCGTGATTGTGGCGTATGTTGCCACACTGAATTCATGCTGTGGATTGGCGCCAATATGACAACCGCTGGTTCCGCAAGAATTGAACAGTAACGAGTGTATTTCTGTCGAAAAATAGGCAGTCGGTGTTGGAATACCCGGTGGATCAGTAATTCTCGCGCCGTGGTCGCTGCATGCGCCAAGAACCACCATGACTGCAACGGCAATCAGGAATATGGCAACTAATGATCTCGTTTTTGTCATGCCACTCTCTAGTAGTTTACGTGAAGCTGTACGAAATACTTTGAAGTGAACTTCGATTGCCCTCGTGGTTTCTCCAACGTAGCCGAGGGGCGAATCTCCACAAACGGCACCGGGAAAAACTCACAGGAAAAGCGATAGAACTGATTGGAGCCCGTCTTATGCGCCCAGTCGGGATCATGAAAATTGTACTCGGTCAGCAGTTGGAGTCCGTCGATGATGTTGGCGCCCAGTTGGGCGTAAAACACCCTTTGCTCATTGCCTTTGCCGACTGCCTGCACTTCACCCAGCGCTGTAAGACGATCATACGACAGTCCGCCAAAGAACGATTTTGCGATCGGAAATCCGCGGTACGGGTTGTTACCCTGCATATCCTGTGATTGCCGCCACGATATACCAGTCAAGAATCCAAACGGTCCCAAATAGCCGGCTCGGAAAGAGTGGAAGGTAACAATCTTCTGTTTGTCCGGCTGATAGAACTCCAGTGTGATATTGGAACCGTTAAAGAAGTTGCCTCCGACCGAAACACCGTCAAGCGTTTGTTCCGACCCGAGTTGTGGCACAGTACGCACATAGGCCTTATGATCGGGGTCGCGCAAGCCAAATGCCGGATAGAAACGACCGACCTTGAACCAGTAGCGATCGTCCTTCAGCTTCAACAGCAAGTAGCTGTCTTTCATGTTCGCCGGTGATACCGTGAAGTTGAATGTCGTGTGCTTGAGCAACTCCAGTGACAGATAGAAATCGGTCTGCATCCTGAAGAAACTAAGATCTTTGTCGTAAAGCATCCGATAGTCCAAGCCGTAAGTGACATAGTCCGTCAGTTTGGGACTGCTCCTGAACGGTTCGAGATACTTCTTGGTTTGCTGCAAGCACAAATCATTGCATGCGGTAGCATGACCGAACTCATTGCGCATGCCGCCGCCGTTTGGGTTGACATGACAGCGAATGCAAGGGGCGCCGCGTTCTGCCGCCAGTCGCGGTAGACTATAAAGTGATAGTGATGTCAGCAACAGCAACAGACTTGCACAAAGCGCCAGAAGCCTAAACTGCGTTTTCATAATGCCTCTATTCTCAACGGTTTCGACGTTTCCATATTCTGCTCAAGGAAGTTACTAATATCTCAAAACATACAACGTCGATCAACGTTTAATTTGAAGATCGCGCCGAACCCAGGCAGTTTGAGCTTGCGAAGTCTGCGGACAAAGCGGATATTTCCGGGTTAACCGCCGGCATCGGCCAACTACCGGCGCAAAACATCCGTAGACGTCTGTATTCGACCGGAATACGAAATCAAGAACTCTGCTCTAAACCTTGGAGGATAAGTGAGAAAACTGATGTTACTTGCCGGCGTCGTGCTGGCGTTGTTGATTGCCGCTTGCAGCCAGGCACCCAAAGAACCGATCGCGACGGTTTACAGCGACCCACCGGAGTTGAAAGCATGCAACGACTCGTTGGAAGCGTATGCCGGATCGATGGGGGGTCAGGGAGCATTTGAAGGATATCAGGCGGTCTACGAGCATTTCCTCAAGGCCAATCCTAACTCAACAATGCTGCATCGCGACAACCAGGCACTCTTTGACGGCTTTGACCAGTCCGACGCCAAGGTCGCCTACTACAAGCAGCTTCAGGAGAAGAACCCCAATTCGGCGATGTACGCCTATCTTTCCGGCCGCTGTTTGACTGGCGACGAGTCTGAGAAAATGTTTCGCAAGGCAGAGGATTTGGACGCGAAGTACTTCTGGGGCAATTTCGGGATGGCGTCACGTCTCTTGAGTAAAACGCCTCCGGATACCGCCGGTGCGATCGAGTATTTCCGCAAGAGCATTGACATTGACAATTCCTACCCGTCCACTTTTCAGCAACTGGCCAATATCTACTTCCAGAAAAAGGACTATGCGAGCGCTCTGAAATACGCCGACCTGTTAGCGGTCACAACACCCGATCAGTTCCAGCCAATCAAACTCAAGAACGATATCCTGATCGCACAGGGAGACAAGGTCAAGGCGGAAGCGGCGTTGATTGAGTATTCCGGCAAGAATCAGAACGATCCGCAGGTCAAGAAAGCGCTGGTTGGTCTCTATCGCAATGATAAGAGGTATGCCGATGCTATAGTTTACCAGCGTCAGCTTGTGACATTATCAACCCGCAATCCGGGAGACGCGCTGTTTGATTTGGCGAAGTTGTTTGTCATGGCGGGACAGAATGACTCGGCGTTAACGGTGATCAATGATGCCGCCGGTACGGGCTTCTCAGACTACCGCCGCCTCGCACACTCCTCTGTTTTTGAACCGCTTAGGGCGTTGCCGACCTATGCAGGAGTTGCCAAGAAGATAGAAGCCGCTGCCGGAAAAGAGCGCGAGATGCGTCTTGCCATTCTGAAAGACAGCAGCGCGGTCCTCAAACAGAGAGCGCTCGCTGAGAAACTCGATACTCCCGCACCGACTTTTTCTTTCCAAAATCTGGAAGGCAAAACGGTGTCGTTGGCCGACCTCAAAGGCAAAATCGTCGTGATCGATTTTTGGGCTACCTGGTGCGGACCCTGCCGCATGACGATGCCCTTAATGCAGGAGTATGTCGACAGCAGACCGAAGGATGTCGAATTCCTATCGCTCAACGTCTGGGAACGCGATAGCAGTCTGGTACGCCCGTTCCTTGCCGACATGGGCTATCAGTTCAACGTCTTGTTTGGTGACAAGGAAATCACCGACAAGTATGGTGTCACTGGAATTCCGACTCTGTTTGTGATCGACAAAACCGGTGTCATCCGCTACAAGCACATCGGTTACGATCCGCTGGCCGATCAGTTGCTTGCCTGGGAAGCGGAATCGCTGATGTAGGTTCGAATTTATTCGAACAAGATCATATCAAGGGCGCGGTCATCCGCGCCCTTTGCTTTTCACTATCCGTTCGTCCTGAGCCAAGAGCTTGCCGAACGGTCGAAGGATGATTGGACGCCTTTTGCCCTTCGACAGGCTCAGGGTGAACGCCATCGAAGGGCTCAGGACAATCGATGATGCGTGTATTTATGACCGCCAGCCGCGCACAAAACGATACGCCCAACCAGCCGGATTATCTTGACAAAGTCAACCAGATGTGCTATCTTGATACCTGAAAATACAACCCAACGTCTCACCTGTGCACCTATGGGAGGTTGACATGTTTTGCAAAATCGCTTCAAAAATGGCGCAGATAGCGCTGTTCGTTTCGATCCTGGCACTTGCAGCTTTCGCTAATGATCTGCCAAGCGGCAACGTCAAGAGCGACTTGGCTCAGTTAATGCCGAACACACTGGATTCGGCACGAAGTCTTGGCGAGTTTCTTACACCCGACGGCAGATTTGATCTAGAAGCTGCGCGGCGGTCAGGTTATCAGGGGTCGCTGGATTTGAAAGGATTTGAGCCGGCTATTGATCCTACTACGGGCCAGCCGGTGTTTCGCCCGGCTTCACCTGCTTCGCCAACCGATAGCCCCGATGATATCTATTGGGACAACAGCATCTCGCCTTGTGTTGCTGGCGTTGGCGGTGGCGTCTATGCCGCGGTTGTCTACAATGGTTCGCTCGTGGTAGGCGGCAGTTTTCAAGCAGCGGGATGCGTTATTGCAAACAACATCGCCTCCTGGGACGGTACCGGCTGGT
>JAPLUP010000041.1 GCA_026397575.1 Candidatus Zixiibacteriota bacterium | reverse complement strand
CGAATTGCGGCTCAATGCCGATCTTGTCGAGGGCGCCTTTGTAAAAGGTAACTTCAGCGCGCAGTCCGGTCAGGTTGAGGGCGTCGACGGGAAGCATGTAGACCTGATCGGCGGCAGAGGCCAAATAGTAGCTGCCGTTGTTCGGAGAAACGCCAAGATAGCAGATTACCGTCTTGCCTGTTTTCCTAAACTCCGTGATGGCGCGCCGGAAATCGGACAGTTTGCCCCAACCGATGGAAGGATTCTTGATGGTCAGCAAGATGCCTTTGATTTGACGATCTCTCTGCGCGGTTTTGATGGCGGCAAGATTCTGGTACACAGTCCCACCGGAGCGGAACATGAAGAGCCGGCTGGTGCGCTCCTCGGGAATGTCTCCGGAGAGATCGACGTGAAGAATCTTGCCCGCGCCGGAGATTATGTCGTCGCGTCGAGCCATCGTGTAACCGGTGTAGGCGGTTGTCCCGAGATGGTTAGTTTCATCATCGAAGAAGCCTTCCGTGCCGAGGAAACCCTCTCCGAAATGCAACTCAATACCGACGCCGAAGGAGTGCTTGTCATCAAAGCCGCCATAGAGAACAAGCCCTTTAGTTGCGACAACTCGTGCGGAGGCACGCCAGGAGGCGTCTTTGATATCTTGTTTGCCATAGAGCTGCAGATTGCCACCGATAGTGAGGCGTTCGCCAACTGGACGCAGGGCAGCGCTGAATCGGTAACCCAGATCGGTTTTGGCGCCGGAATACTTCTGCTGATTAAGGTTTTGTACTTCTGCGGAGACGGAAGCGAAACGATTCAAATGCGCCAGTAGAGAGAAATTCCAAGAATGCGATTTATCGAGGGGTTTCAACGCGGTCTTGTAATATGTATATGACAGACCAGTATAGATGTTTTTGATCAGTCGTGAGGACAAGGCGAAATCGTAACGCGAGACGATTTCTGACATCCCGCGTCTAAGACGCTGGTAGCCAAAACCGAGGCCCGCCGCCGAGATCAGAACCGCGTCATCACCTGCGAACTTGTCTTTGGGAGCGGTGTGATAGAGCTGAAGGCCAAGCGGTTTGTTGATAAAAAGCGCTGCCGGATTGAGTACCACCGCTTCGGTTCCGGAGACGCCGGCATAGGGTACATCCGGAAACAGCAAACCGGCTGAGAGTGGAATCTCCCGGGCTGAGGTAAACGAAAATGTGAGAAGGACGAGTGCGACAGTGAAAAATCTGGTAGGCACAATGCGCCTTTCGGTCAAAATCCCTTGCTTGCTACCGGATCGACATCCTGTTCGCCGGCTTTCCCTCCAAAGTTATAGTACCAACCCCTGACATGTCAACCTCGATTTTGTTCCGTTTATTGCCGCTGGTCCCGATTACCCGCGTGCGCGAAGCGACCGTGACGGCCATGGGCAGTTCTCTGGTGTAGATGCGACCGGCTTCCTCTACCTGAAGCAGATAGCTGGCGGAAGTGTTCGCGGGCAACGCCAGATTAATTTTACCGTTCGCGCCACGAATGGTCAGATCGCCATTGACGGCATCGGCGTCGATCTCAACATTAGAGTTCTCGGAGACCAATTGCGAATGTCCCGCTTCAAAACTGACGTTGTTACCGGAGATCGTCGCATTATCGCAGCGGGCGTCGATTTCGCCGCGCACGGATTCGAGAACGATCTTGGCATTGGTGTTGCGCAATTTTATCGAACCCAGTTTGCCATCAACGCGAGTCAAGGTTATCGGTCGCAATGCCGTGGAGACGGTTACCGGGCCGGTGCAATCACGCACGCTGACGCCGCCGTTTTCGAGAGAGACCCGGATCTTGTTCGTAATCTTTTCAATCGTGACGTCGCCGAGACTGCTGGTGATGTCTATGGTCGCAAAGGGGCCCGCAATATCGATCGTGTACACGGTTGTGCGGACGTCGATTTTCAAGTTTTCGTTCCTGGGGACTTCAATTTCAATATTGGCGCCGCCAGACCAGTTCGTTTCGCTCCACGGCGGCACTGATTTCGTCTCGGCAGAGATAGACAGTTCGTTCTCCAACTCCTCCCCATTGACCTCTATGTAGTCAGCAAACTGCTCGGCCTGCCGTTGCGAGTCGGCTTTCAACGTCTTGCGATAGGTCACGGTCGTGATCGGCCTGTCCGAGGACACAATCGACAGTTTTCCGATGATGTATGACGAGCCCGTGAATGAGAGATTGGTGTAGCGTCCGCCGGAAAATTTGAGCGTAGTCAACTCTGTCTCAAAACGCTCGCTGCTAACCCTTTCAACGCGATCCTGCTGAGCCATCACCATGCTCGAACAAAGCAAAACCGTCAGAAATACGGAAATCAGTCGCTGTGTCATACTCTTAGGAATACGGGTTGCGGCGCTATTTGGTTTCATATCAACTCCAGTTTCGTGGCAATCTGATG
>JAPLUP010000490.1 GCA_026397575.1 Candidatus Zixiibacteriota bacterium | reverse complement strand
GGGATCAATCACACCGCAGTTGCGCAGCACAATACGGTGCTGTTTCTCGAAGAACCCGATCTCGCGGTTTTCTCCGGAAACCAGCCATTCATCAATCGGCTTGTCGCCAATGACATGCTCGGTGATGATGCGCTTCACCCGATCGGGAGTGACTTCGCCGTACAGATAACTGGTACCGTTGCCGTTGGCGACACTGACCAGCACCTCACGGTAGCACATACCGATGCAACCGGTCTCCTTGAGAACGAAATCAGTGTTCTGCAATTCATCCTGGAATGCCTTGTATACTCTCTCGCCACCGGCGGATATTCCGCAAGTAGCCAGACCAACCATAACCGTCTTCATATTCTGTCTTCCGTCTTGTCGGGGGTACTTGCGTCGAAGGTCCCGCAGGACTTTGCGTGTCTTCTGGGGAGTCAGGCGACCGAAGGTTTCGTTGTTGACCATCATTACCGGCGCCAGCGAGCAGCAGCCGAGACAGGCGACTGAGACCATGCTAAACTTGCCGTCGTTAGTGGTCTCTTCATAATCAATGCCGAGATCATCCCTCAAGGTGTTAGCGATTTCCTTGACGCCGTTAACATGGCAGGCGGTGCCGTTGCAGACTTTGATCACAATCTCGCCGAGCGGCTTGGTACGGAACTGGGCGTAAAAGGTTACGACGCCGTAGATTTCGGCGGATGGAATACCGGTGACCTGACTGATGTAGTCCATCGCTCGCTCGGAAACGTAGCCGTACGTACCCTGAGCCGACTGCAGCAGCGGGATCAATGCCCCCGCATGACCGTCATATTTCCATAAGTCGATATTAAAAGGCTTGAATTCTTGTGTAGTGGCATCCATTAAGTCTACCTCGAAGTTTACCTTGATCTTCTCACATTTGAAGCCAAATCGGCGAGACCATTTATGCAGACCAGCGCCAAGGCACTATGATAATGCTCGGCGACAGAATTCGCAAGGGGTCGCATCGAATATGTCATGTCAGACCAGATTGTCATGTCCCCGACTATCTTTCCCTCATGATCGGTAGTCGGCTACATTTCGAACAATTTGATGATGCGGCTCTGCTTGACCCGCAGAACCCCCGGCAGCGGTCGGATTTTTTCCGCGATAATCTTGCGGATTAGGTCAAATCCGGCGGCTCTTATGAGCGCAACCAGCGGGTATTTTCCTCGCGCGATATCGCAGGCGACAACCGAATCAAGCGCCTTAAGTTCACGCTCCACCTCCGGCAGATGCTCTTCAATGGTCTCGACGAAGAGATAGCTCTGCGCCTTAGAACCATCATAGCGACCGGTTGGATTGTCCTCACCGGAATTCGCTGATGCGCTTTCGGTTATGATCGCAGGTGGTGTCTCCAGACGACACGTTTCCACAGCGTGGACTCCGGTCAGGCCTTTGATCTCCTTGGTGATGAAGCGGTCGAGGTCGTGGTCGGTGTCGCCTTGCACCAGCAGCACCAAATCATAGTCTCCGTCCACGGCGTCACAGAAGAGAACCTGCTCGTTGATATAGAGCTTCTCCACCGCTGGAACCAATTTCTCGCGATCCCCGATTTTCACCAACACATAGCTACAGACGGCATTCTTGGTATCATTTTTTTCCATTGAGTCGTGTCTCCGTTCCCATAATGGTGTTCACTGGCAACTCATGCATATACAAGTCGCCCTGATTTCCGCTCCAAGAACCGGTCGGAGGGCGAACACAGCATTCATTTTCAGCGGCATATTCTTGTCGCCGCAAGGTCGGCAATATAGGAAAGATGGGGGCGTTTTTGAAGCGAAATTGTGGGCAGGCATAGCGGAAATTTCCCTTGACACAAAGATTAACAATTCTATATTGCACCTAAGGATAGCGTTATAAAGAGCAAGACTCAAACCAAGAGACATTTTATGATCAGAAGATTGATGTTGTTAGCGACCTTGCCGGTCCTCGTCGGGGTATTTGTACTTTCCGCGCCGGTGTTGGCAGACAACAGCGCGCAGTTGATCGTTCTCGGTCTTGTTCGGTAAACGGAATTTCGCGTATTAGTCCAACCAATCGCCGCCAAGAATCTCTCCTGACGGCGCAACCAAGACTGTGTCGTCAACTATGGGCAGTGAGGCGCAGTGCCACCCGAGAAGATGTACCCAATCAAGTACACGGCGTCAGAGATATCAAAACCGCCGTCGCCATTGGCGTCTCCAAGCCCCTGCGGGTAGCCACAGTCCCCCGGTGCGGGGCCGCCAGAAAAGATGTATGCAATCAGGTAGACGGCATCGCTAATGTCAACCGTGCCGCTGCCGTCAGCATCACCGCAATGGACGCATTGATGCGTGAAGCTGTAGTTGACCGTCTGTGACTTGCCCCCATCGGGACACCAACCGAAAAATCGAGCGGTGTAGGTTTGCCCGGACGGCAGAAAGTCCATATCGAGCGACTGCGGATAGTGAGCAGCATATAGCTTATCCCAGATCGGGCGAGCAATCAGGTTGTTTGACGCATCGTAGATGAAACAGCGAACATAGGCGAAACTCTTGTCGAGATTCCAACTCAGATTGCCGTTAGTGTAGTTGATACCGGTGAAGACGGGAGTGTTGCTCGGGTCTCCTCCATTAAGCCACCGCTGGAACGGTTCTCCTTTGTTAACGGTCACAATGTAGCTGGTGTGGGTAGTGCACGCCTGACTGTCGTAGTTGTGGCCGTCCCAAATGACATAGTTGGCAGGCTGCGTCCCCATATTGTCCGCCGTGATTCCGATCAGGTTGACGAAGTCACCCGGGACGGTGTAGATACGAATCAGGTCACCCAGATTCACATTCGGAATTGACATCCAACCGCCGTTGTTGGGATCGATAGCATCGCAAACACCGTCTCCATCCTTGTCGCGCGAACCCAGGTGACCCAAAGAGTAGTTGCAGTACTATTCATAGGCGCTCTGCCTCATGATGCAGAACACCGAGTGGTCGTTGCAGTGCTCACAATTGCCATTGTTGACCTGAAGGTATCCGTACTTCTTAGGGCAGTCATCCTCTTCACATCCGCCGTAACCCGCTTGGTAGTATTCATCTGGAGCTCGGAAGATATGTCCGACCTCGTGCCGAAAGACCTGATCCATGGCATCAGGTCCCCAATCCCCGTTGTTGTACGTCATAACTATGAAACAGGCATTGTACGCAGCAGTAGGATAGTTTCGATACGAGGTAACATACGCGAACTTACCGTCGAGAAACGTGTGAGAAGGGACATGTTCATCCATTACCACAAAGGTGGACATGCCCCAGTTAGCGTGATAGTTTTTCCGTAGCGAGTTGGCCATTGTGAAAACTCCGTCCCACTGACTTGAAAATCCGAGGAAGCTGAGTGCATCGTCTATCCAGAAGAAACCCAATCCAGGAGGTCCGAGATCGATGGGAACCGATAGTCCCTCAATCGGTTCGTAGTTTGTTGGCACGGACAAATGGGTCTCGTATACCCAGGAGACCTTGACGCCGAATCCCGCTGCTCTGGACGAGAGAAAATTGGTTCCTTGGACGATTTCTGCAATCGTCTTGTTAGTCTGTTGCTGTGTCCAATTCTCATCACCACCGTTGCTTTCCATCAGGATAATACTAAGGGCTATTCTACCGACAAGGTAGTTGCTAGTGAATAAGTCAGGAGTGCTTGTCCGCGCATTGGGATCATAGCCAGCCGCGGTCGAATCGGCGAAGTACTTTACGCATCCCGTGAGAGGGGCTGGAATTTGTCCGGGATTTCTGGCTACTTCCGTATCGCCTGCGTACAGGTGACTCCACGCCATATAGGCCGGTTCATTTATGGGGCTCTTTCCCGACTTTCGGAAAGATGCGGGCGAGTCATAGACAACGCAATTTTCGCCAAGACGCTGAGCCGACTCCGGAAGCATGGCGAGCACGCAGTTGGGCGGGAATATGTGCACAACAGTGGCCCCCGATTGTTCCACCGCTTGAATTGCCGAATCAAGTTGGTTAAAGTGGTCGGTCGCGAATTCAATGTACTTCAACGCCGTCGCCGAAAAACAATTCTCACATAGTGCTATTGCTCCAATAATTGTCCAAAAAAGTCTTCGAAGCATGACTACCTCCTCTGAAGACAGAAGAGACTCGCGCGCGGCGCTACATGCTGTCCCTCACCAATTCGAAGTCAATTCCTGTCATTTCGTCCTTGATCGGAGTCGGAAGCGTACGCGTCTTGGTTCGGTATCCCTCCTTGCCCGCAATAATCAGCGGATGCGAGGGGGGAATGGGAACTCCAAGGTAGTATTCTCCTACGCTGTTCGTATAGTCGCGTACATGGTCGGAGACAGTGTCACCCCATGTAACCCAGGCGATCGGCAAGGACAGACCAGTGATGCTGTCCCTCACCTGGCCATAGACACTAATTCCCTTCCCGTCAGTTACCGTAGCCTTCGAGCAACCAAGTTGAACGACAGCCCACAAAGACAGCACAAGCCCAATTGCCAAGAACGCTCTTGTCTTCAACATGTTCAGGTTTCCGATTTTCATTTGTTTCTCTCCCTTTCAGAGTGTGAAATTAAGCTATCTTCGGGCGCAGGCCGCAAAGCGGTACTTTGCAGCCCGCACCAAGTTCCTCCGCTGTTACAGACGTTTAATGTCCCCATTTTGTGGAGTCGCCGTAACACGTTTTTTCAGGATAGCGTGCGGAGGACCTCGCTCCACTCTGAAAGGAGTATCTGTTATGTCAGTCATGTTTTGCACTCCAATTGCATTCTGGCTCAGCGCGGGCACGGACATCAAATCCCAAAGTCGGACTTCCACGTCCAACCACCGGCTCACAGCCATTGCAACTACCATGCCCAAACTTTGTGTTCTATAATGCCGGTTTGCTAAGTCACAGTCCGAGTTTGTAATACGGACAAAAGAAAATGGTCGGCATAACAATTGCTTGCAACGAAGACTCCGCCAAGCTTCACGAGTTTCTCAAGAATGATCGTCAAAACGTCGATATTCCACTTGACAGCGATTGCGGCTAATCCTATGTTACTATTGAAAGTAACTCAAAATCGTAAGGGCAATCATAGAAAGAGATGTTATGCTGAAAAAGTTGATGTCTTTGGCAACTTTGTTAATCCTCGTCGGGGTATTCGTACTTTCCGCGCCGGTGTTGGCAGGCAACAGCGCGCAGCCCGGGAAAGCAACGACCCAAACCACGACGGGCAAACCTGCGGTCGTTCAAACATCACCCTCTAAAGCAGCAGCGAGCATGCAACCGTCATCCACGCGTTCGATTTTCGTTGGCGCGTTTCGATATTACCTGCGCGACTGGCTTGGCTTGCCAGACATTCATATCGTCGATCCCAAACCCTCGCTACCGGGTGAACCGCAGAAGAGCAGCACTGATCCCAACAATCATTCAGGGCTCAAGTACGAGATCGCACCGATAAGAGACAACGGCGGGCATGACATTGATTAGAGAATCGAGGAATGGGGATGTCTAATACGTTGCAGAGCCGATTGACCTCAGTCGCTGACCTCCTGAATCGGAATGATCATGAGGAGGCGCTTGTTGCCGTGGAGTCGATTAGCCTGCGAACAATTGAAGGTTTGGGCAAGATTGACTATTCAGAATACTATTACTTGTATGCTCGCTGCTTGTTTCGGCGCGGCGAATATGGGAGGGCTCTTTCCAAGTTGCGTGGAGCTCTACGGCTTTGCCAACTTACCGCAGACCATGTTCTCTATGCCAACGAGAAACACTTGATGGGCTTGATCTACAGAGCACAAGGCAGAACTCAAGATGCAATAGAGACTTTTGTTGAAGCGCTGGTGTCGCGCAAACGAGCTCGCGATTATCCAGGTATCTGTGGATCGCTAGTTGGCTTGGGTCTTTCCCACTTTGAGGGTGGTGATCTGACGCAGGCTCGTGACGTCCTTGCTGATGCCTTGTCCTATGCGAGGAAGTACAACACCGCAGCAGAAGTTAGAGTGTGCAATCTCAACCGCTGCTTGGTGACTTTGTTTTCAGGGGACCTGAATGTATGTCGTTCCATTCTTGACGAAATTCGCTCTGGACCGCTTGGAGTAATGGACATCGCCCATGTCCGACAACATAGTGGGCAAAGGCTAGTGCTTCTTCTTGAGTACGAGGACGCGCGGGAGAATCTCAAGGATGCAGCGACTGTTTACGCGCGTTCGCATATTAAGCGTGACCAGACGGTCTGTCTTGAATTCCTCGGCATGAACGAATTCTTCCAAGGTAACTATGGGAAGGCCAAGGAATACTATCAGCAGGTTTTCGATATGCCTGAACCAACCGCGTCTGCTGTTGCTCAGACTTTGCGTATGCTGACCGATGTCTATATTGCGGAGGGCAATTGGGATAAGGCCAAAGAGACTGCGATTGCAGCCAAAGCCGCAATCACCAAGATCAACGAACGGATCGAACTTGCTGCGCTTTGGCGGGCTCAAGCACAGATCGCCGAACATGACCGTGACCATGATGTCGCCCGTGATTTCTTTCAGAAGTCGATTGATCTTTTGCAGCAATGTGGCGCGCGATACGAACTGGCGTTGACACACTTTGCAGCCGGGCAATCGACTGTACACTCCTCGGCTTCGCGCTCGGAGCATTTGCAGCGGGCCAAAACGCTGTTTGTCGAAATGGACGTCCCGAAGCGGGTGTCACAGGTGGAGAAGGCGATTGTGCAACTGACTTCCATGAAACTGCAACCAAAGGTCTTCCGCAACGGCAAGAACAGCATTGAGACACCTGATATCATCACACAGGACCCGGAGATGCTGAGAATCCTCGCTGATGCAAAGAGGTTCGCCGATACCGACATGACGGTTCTGATCACCGGCGAAACGGGCACGGGCAAAGATCTTCTGGCCAAGTACATCCATTGTCATTCAAAACGCGCCGCCGGTCCTTTCTGCAACGAAAATATGTCGCGATTTCCGCGCGAACTGATTGATTCCGAATTGTTCGGTTACGAGAAGGGCTCCCATTCGCGGGCGGACCGAAACAAAGCAGGCGTAATCGAATTGGCGGACGGCGGCACATTCTGTCTGAATGAGATCGTAGAACTTCCCTTGGACATGCAGGCGAGATTGCTCCAAGTGATCGAAGAAGGGACAATGCGGCGAGTAGGCGGAGGCTTGCCACGGCCGGTCGATGTGCGATTCATCGCGATGACGAACGGTGATCTCGAGGAGCGAGTCGAAGCACGGTTGTTTCGGCAGGATCTCTTTTATCGACTGCAAGGTCTCCATCTGCATCTTCCACCGCTCCGCGCTCGCAATGGCGATCTGCCGCTGCTCCTCCAGCGCTTTCTGAAGCAACTCGGATTTGGGAGTTTTGATCTGAGAGAGACAACTCTGATTGTGGAGCACTGTGGCTTTGCTGTATATGACTGGCCGGGCAACGTGCGCGAGTTGAGGGGTGTGCTGAAGAAGGCGGTCACGCTGACGCCGTCGCGTCTCCTTGCTGAGTTGGTGGGCCGCCTGAAAGTCAGAATGGACCAGTTGTTAATGGTCGACTCTGATAACGCTGAGCGCGCGAAGTTCCTCGCCGCGTTGAAACGTAATTCTGGCTGCCAAACTTCCGCAGCAAAAGAATTGGGGATTCCGGTATCGACACTTCGCAACAAGCTGCGCAAGTACCGAATCATCTAACCACCCCATCTTCTCACCGAATGCGGACCTTGACTCCAGTTGGCTCGTCACGACTCGTCACCAAGTTAACACATTGAATTGCAGTCGCTTACGTTTCAGTTGATGAGTTTTTTGACGACTTCAATGCTTGAGCGCTAACTCTTGGCGTATTTCCTCCCTTTCTCATTACTCCAACACGTTGTCTTACTTGGCACTTACAAACTCGCACTACCAAACTCTGACTTTGGCACGAAACTTGCATTACACAAGAGTCGGTGGTTGGACGCAGTCTCCGAACCTCCTTAATACGACAGGGATGGGTTATGACGCAGACGCAGAGGCGTCCCTGTTTCGGTGGTGGCAGACCGTCCCGTGGGATCGGGGCGGTCTGTGAAATGGGTAGGCAGAAAGAATGACGATGAGTCAGGGAGTTTTCGCACTGGTTGCGGGTGCACTTCACAATACCACGGTACTTGCTCTTTTCAGACGTCCCCCGTGACGAAGGCGCTATCCTCACGTTACGGGCGACACGGACAGCTGGCGGGTGTACCGCCCGCCGGTTGTTCCCCAAAAAGAGATTATGGTTGACTTTGACCTAAGTAACGAGTTTCATAGGAGGTAGAATCATGAAACGAATTGTAAGCGCATTGATGATCGTGGTCTGGTTGGCGACGATTGTCGGCGGGTGTCAGACAGAATCGCCGAGTGGAGCCAATGTTCAGGATAAATCCAGTAGCAACAACAAGTTTGGAAAGCTTGCGCCGCCCACTGAAATATTCTTACCGCGAATTATAGAAGTATCCGATGGATCGGTTGAGTTGGTCTCTCGCACGTTGGATCGGGCCAGAAGCGCAGTAGTGTTCGACCTAAGAATGCGGTGGAATGACGGGACACAGGAAAGTTTGCTCCTTTCCGCAGGTATCAGAATCGTCGGGGATTCTACGCAATGCGACTTGTGGACAAGATTGGCAGATACGGGAGGCAAAGTTCTCTGGGGATACGATCTGGCCAATGATCTTTCCGAACCCAATGTGCTGTCAATTAGCGAGGCTTCAAGTAATGATCAATTGACAATACGAATAGACCGTCGTGACTCACGCAGTCAAGTCGAGACTCACACATGGGCAAACGGAAATAGATTCGTCTATGAATTCACGAGAGAGGCTTTGGAGCAGGTTGAGGCCGGGCGGGCATTGACTACTGAACTTGAGACTGAGTTAGATGGACTTCGCCAACAGTTCGATTCCACCTACGATTTCGGCAGCAGCCTAAACTCTAACAAGTACGGATTTCTAACGAATGACTTGATTTCCAACGACCTGATAGATAGGGAGAGCATTCCCGCTGGCGATGGCTTGGCGTACAACAAGATACTTCTTCCCATCTGCATGCTACTACAGTCGGGAGCATATGCGAAGTGCTTTCTCGGGGGACCTGCAAACGCACTTTGTTGGGCATTGGCGATCTCCGCCTTTGTATGCTATGTCTTCAATGCGATTCTCGATTTGTTAGGAGTATAATGAGGAAACGGGCACGTTAATTGCAGTTTTGAACGAGTCTGAAAGGAGTGAGACAAATGACGGGAAGTGTGTTGTTGCAGTTGTTGATAGTCGTGCTTCTGGGTGCAGCAATAGTGCTGTTTTGGCTCGCGCGAGGTCACATGGTCGGCCAGTTGCCGACCGGACGGGGCCGCTACAGACCGATTTGGAGGCTGAGACCCTACTTCGATGCAGTTGGGTTTCGGCAAATGATGACCGGTTGGCTGTTGATGGGTGGGTCGGTAGTTGTTAGTGTGGTACTATTGCTCACAAAATGACTGATTGGGCATAACGTCGCTGTGTACGGCGCACAAGGCAGTGCGCCGTGCCCTGCAAATCCAATTTGCGCTGCCTGTACTGGTTGCGTTGCTGCATGTTATTTAGCAGACTTGATTTGCGACATCCTTGGCATATGAGATTGATAGAGTTATTATTGTTCAGTTGTCTTTTGCTTCTGAGTGAGGTTCATAATCATGCATTTACTGTTTACTACAGTTGGACTGGTTCTGGTTTTGCTCGGTATCATCTTCTATTTTCTGGCTCAGCGTAACCGCAACCCAGGATTTCGTGGTATTTTTTTTATGCCGATCTGGAAAATGAAAGACCGCTATAACCATGCCGGATACCGCTATCTCTGGGCGGGTACCCTGTTGATTGCCATCAGCGCGGTCATTGGTCTGCTGTTGGGTCTCAGTTGGGTGTCCTGACGACAAATAAGCCACAAGTCAATGGTATCGACCGACACTTTAGTGTGCCATCGTAATGGACGAATAGCCCATGTATTCAGGAGAGGGTGAATGATGTATCTATTTTTGCTGATTGCCGGACTGATTTTCATGGTTTCCGGTATGGTCCTAGCACTCTTGTCGCTCCGCGAGAAAAAAGCTGAAGCACCGAGCTTCCCGAGCTTCAATCCGAGACTGTGGTTCACGCCGATCTGGAAACAGAAAGAGTGGTTTACGCCCTCTGGCTATCGAAAATACGCACTTGGGGCCTTGCTGATTGGGTTGGGTGCATTTATGGGTCTCGTCACTTCGCTTACGAGTCTTCTTAGCTAGAACGGAACGATTGCGCTAGCCCCTGCGACTTCATCTTGCTGCGACGAAGACGCAGTCGCAGGAGCCGACTTTCTGGGGCCACGCTTGCGCAAATGAAACCTGTCGAAACTTCGGCGCGCTAACAGTAATTACGTGGCGCGGCGTCCGGAGTAAATCACATTTGCATCACATTTGGAGGTTATTCACCGATGATTTTCACCAGCGCCCGTTTGCGGCGTTTGCCGTCGAATTCGCCGTAGAAGATCTGTTCCCAGGGACCGAAGTCGAGTTTACCATTGCTGATCGCAACAACAACTTCACGACCCATGATCGTGCGCTTGAGATGCGCATCGGCGTTGTCTTCGTAACCGTTATGGCGATATTGCGAGTAGGGTTTTTCTGGTGCGAGCTTTTCCAGCCATGTTTCAAAATCCTGATGCAACCCCGATTCATCGTCGTTAATAAAGACGCTGGCGGTGATGTGCATGGCATTACAAAGCAGTAGTCCCTCTTGGATACCGCTCTCGCGCAGACATTCTTCCACTTGCGGCGTGACGTTGACCAATTGCCGACGTGTCGGCGTCTCAAACCAGAGTTCTTTGCGGTAGCTTTTCATTAGACCCTCCTGGAAGCATAGACATCTCTCAAGTGTCTCGGCGTTTCGCCAATTGAGTATCTAAGTGCCGGCCGGAGTCTCGGCCGGTTTCTCTATCGGTGGAGTCGGTGGTGGAATAACCGCGGGTTCGATTATCAGCGTGCCCGGATAGCCAAGCGGTCCTTTGAGTTCGTACTGAATCGGCAGGAAACGTTTAACCACCCAGAGATTTGTCAGTAGGTGATTGGTGATCTTGGAGACGTTCATTTCAATGCGCGTCTTGCATAGTGCAACATAGGGAATGAGTTGGTCGGCGAGATAATGATCGAGACAAACCGACTTGCCGAGATAGTTCTTCAGTTCATTGACTGCCGATTCGGAGACTTTCTCCGCTGGCAGACCTTTTTCTCCCAGCGTCGAGAAACCGGCACGCACGTTTTCGAATTCGGCGGTTAGAAACAGAATCGAGCCCTTGCCGGACACCGGCACTTCTTTAACCCGTATCTCCGCTTCGAGATTCGCCTGCTTCAGAAACTTGTACGCTGCCCGCATCTGTCGGTCCCCGACGCTATTGCCGACGTTGGAAATCGCGGAAAGACCGTAGAGCTTTAGGAGTTTGCCGCGATCTGCGAACTGGCGCGGTTGTAGTTTGTCGACGGGGCGGATGCGACACGTAATCTCCCCGCCGCCCTCAGGGTACCAGCCCCAGCGGTTGATCTTCATAAAAGTCTGACAGCCCATCAGCCCCAGCACTGGCAGAAACACCTGTTTTAGGTAAGTCGCCGGCGGCGACCAGGGCACGTGCGTACCCCCCTTGATCGTCAGGTTCGACTCGTTCCTGGCAAACAGCAGCGGCAGGAGCACCGTCTGCAGCACCAGCGCAGCAGCGCCGGCCGATTTCTTACTTTCAGCAACATCCCAAGTGTAGTTGCCGTAGCGAATCTTGCCGGGATTGAACTCCAGCCGTTCGGAGTTGATTTCGGCGCCAACGACTTTCGCCTCGCAAATGGTCTGACAGGCTTTAACCGCTGTCAGATGCTGCGGCATCAATCCGGGGAACTTCCGGTTCCTGCGGATATTGACCACTTCGACCGGACGGCCCAATAGCGTCGATAGCGACAACGACGTCCTCAAAATTTGGCCGCCGCCTTCGCCGAAGCTTCCGTCGATTCTCAATAACTCGTTATTTGCCATAAGCGTCAGAAACTTAACTTAATCGACTAATACTCGCCGGTCAAGTCCAAAGTGACGGGACAGGCAAATTCGGTTTGCAGTCTGCGAGCTATTGACATAGTATCACAATCGCGATGATTAGACGATTATTCCTCTTGGTGTTGGCATTTCTGCTATCCGTTGGTTGTAGTCATAAGCCGACAGTAATCAAGACATGCCGCATTATCGCCGTAGCCGGTGAGTCGGTGCTGGCAGAGACCAAAGCGCACTACCAGATTGAATACGACAGCAGCGGAGTCGGCGTATTCGTAAAGGCGGTCGATGGCGTCGCCCAGACCAAGTCGGCGTATTGGCTCTACTTCGTTAACGGCAAAGGTGGGCAAGTCTCCTGCGAAGAGTGTATGCCGAATTCCGGTGATACCATCGAGTGGCGTTTAACGTCGGGTTACTGAGAGCTTTTGTCCTCAGGTCACAGGACATACCACAGTATTCACAATGTAAAAGAACAAGCGGGCCTAGGCCGATGGCTCTCGCAAGCGGATGGTTGGCCTGTTTGGTCTTGGGTTCCGGATCGTGTTTTGATAGTCGATTCGCGCCGATGTAACAAGCCTGGATTCCAGCTTTCGGGACTGTTGAAAAACCCTGGTATCATGCTGAGGCGAGAGTATTTTGAGGGTGTTTCGGCTGGATGAAGGCAATCGGTGTGAAAAGCCAGGCGATCGCGGTCAACAGCTTCCAGAGAAGTCGTATCAGCACATAATCG
>JAPLUP010000545.1 GCA_026397575.1 Candidatus Zixiibacteriota bacterium | reverse complement strand
GCTTTGATTTGTCGCGGAGCAACTTATGCCGTTGTATGGCGCCGCTTGCCGCGCCCCACATGGTTGCAGACTTGGTCTGCACCTGTTGACTTCGGCGCCAACAAGAGGTAGACTCCACATATGGAATTCCAATGGGACCCTCGGAAGGCCGACCAAAATCTTCGGAAGCATAAGGTCTCGTTCGCCGAAGCGGCAACGGTCTTCGGTGATCGTCTGGCCGTAACCGACTACGATCCCGATCATTCGCTGGACGAGGACCGTTACGTCACCATCGGATGGTCTTATCGGGGCCGCCTACTGATGGTTGCCCATACAGATCGGAACAACCGCACACGAATTATTAGCGCACGTGAGCTGACCCGTGCCGAGCGAGAAGCCTATGAACAAGAAACTCAAGACTGAACTGACCGACGACCTTCGGCCTGAATACGACCTGCGCAAACTTCTCAAGCATGGTGTGCGCGGCAAGTACTATCGCCGCTACCATGAAGGCACCAACGTCGTCCTGTTGCAGCCCGACATCGCCAAGGCATTCCCCACCGAAGCTGCTGTCAACGACGCCCTTCGCCTCGTCATCAAACTGACCAGACTCCAAACCCCCAAAAAACGCCGCGCCCTGGCATCCTAATGTGGCACAACCGCCCTCGGCTGTGCCGCGTTGAGGCGCTCTGCATAGCGCCAATTCCTCTTGACAGCCGCACTTCGTCGTGCGAGAATGGCCGCATATTCACGGGAGGCAGGGCAGAGGTCAGGGCAAAACGGCTCGACTGCACCGAACTCAAGAATTCGTTTCATGGAAGGGTCAAAGAAATGGCCAAGGTTCGGGAGGAAGAGCCGTCTTCAATCACCAAGTACATTGAGTCTGTCGAAAAGCGACAATCAACCTCCGAAAACACTTTGTGGTATCGCGGTTGCGGGGAAGTCACCCACAAATTGCTGCCTCGGTTGTACAGACACAGAACTGCGAAGGATATCGCAGGTTTCGCCCGACTCGAAACGCAGCTGATGACGCGCTTTCGTCAACGCAGCATCCCCTTCCATGATCGATCACTAGTAGATGATTGGGATACAATATTCTTCATGCAACATTATGGAGTACCAACGCGCCTTCTCGATTGGACGGAGAATCCATTCATAGCCTTCTATTTTGCCGTTATGTCCGCCTTATTTAGGGTTTCAAAAACAAATGAACTTACCTTTCCACAAGCGGCGGCAATATGGATTCTCGACCCGGTGATTTGGAATCGTCATGCCTTGAGCCACCAGAGTTTTGATGGCGCTGTTTTGGCCCCAGGTGATGACGCCCTAAAGGGGTACAAACCAACCTCCACATTCGACGCCATGTTCAATCATCCTGTGGCTTTATATGGGACACATAACAGTACAAGGATTGTTGCCCAGCGAGGAGTATTCACAATCTTTGGCCAAAACACGAGGCCCATGGAAGACATATACGATTCGCAGTCATTCCCGAAGGACTGCCTAATAAAGATTATCCTCCACAACTCCTTACTGGCGGGCATGCGCAAGTCCATCCTCAACTATGGCATCACGGAGTCTGTGGTCTTTCCAGATCTTGAGGGACTAGCAAAGGAAATCAGGCGCATATTTGGTTTTGAGGTGTAGAATGGGAGGTATGAACCGTAAGGACTTTAGGATCACGGCGTTTGAGATAAAAACCCTTAGCTGGTGGCGAACCAGGCGGTCCAAGATAGACATGAACCCGCCATATCAAAGGAGAGGGCGGCTATGGTCAGAGGCAGATAAAGCCTATCTGATTGACTCGATATTGAACGGCTACGACATACCAAAACTATATATGGCCGATTTCACTTGGGGTGATTCGGCACTAAACAAGAGAAAACTCCCATATGCGATAATTGACGGCAAGCAACGTTTCGAGGCAATCTTTGACTTCTTTGACGGAAAGATAGTGCTTAACGACGATTTTGTTTACCTTGAAAATCCACAGCTCAAAGTCGGCGGGCTGGGCTATGAAGACCTGAAGAAGAATCATCCTCAGGTGGCGGAGGAATTTGATAATTTCAACCTGCATGTAATGAGCGTGACGGCCCAGAGCGAGGAACCCATCAATGAACTCTTCGTGCGGCTGAATCGGAGCAAATCGCTGACGGGTGCTGAAATCCGAAATGCAATGGCCGGTCCTGCTCCCGGGGTCATTCGTCAGATTGCCGATCACGACTTCTTCAAGACGAATATCACATTCGTTGTAAAGAGAGGGCAGGACTGGAACGCAGCAGCCAAGTTTTTGATCTTTGAATTCTACGAAAAGCCCCGAGAAACTAAGAAGACAAACCTTGATGCATTTGTGAAGAGCATGAAAATTGATCCGAACGGGCATCTCGAACTTGCGGCAAGGAAAGTAGTGGATGTGCTAAACAACATGTCCGAGATATTCCTGCCGAAAGACAAACTGCTTGGGTCTGCGGGCGTATTGCCCGTCTATTACTGGTTCGTGCGGAATGAAGACGAAGCTGCGTACCCGCGAATCCGAAAGTTCCTCGTCGGATTTGAGAGGGCAAGAAGGGAGAACCGACGAGTGATCGAGCATAGCCCACATAGCGTCAGTATCGATAGGAAATTGATGGACTATGATA
>JAPLUP010000242.1 GCA_026397575.1 Candidatus Zixiibacteriota bacterium | reverse complement strand
TAAGCAGACCGCAGGAGCACGAAAATGGGTTTTCCGATTCTGAGCTTAATGATCTTCACCCCGGTAGTCGGCATGGCGGTGGTGATGATGTTGAACAAGGACAACTTCAAACTGATCCGTTGGGTGTCGACCGGATTCAGTATTATTCCGCTGATTCTGTCGCTGATTCTCGCCGCCGGCTACGACTCCTCGACCAGCGCGATGCAGTTTGTTGAAAAAGCCAGTTGGATACCCTCGCTGTCGATCCAGTACTTCCTTGGTGTCGATGGTTTATCAGTGCCGATGCTGTTCCTGACTACTCTGCTTTCCACTATATCATTGATCGTGTCATTCAATATCACCAACCGCGTCAAAGAGTATTTCGCCTTCTTCCTGCTCCTGGAGGCCGGCATGCTCGGCGTCTTCGCATCGCTTGACTTCTTCCTCTTCTATGTCTTCTGGGAAGTGATGCTCGTACCGATGTATTTCCTGATCGGCATCTGGGGGGGACCACGCAAAGAATATGCAGCGATCAAGTTCTTCCTGTACACGCTCTTTGGCTCGATTTTTATGTTAGTCGGCATCCTGATTATGTATCTCTCGACGACGCCGCACACGCTCGACATGATGGAACTGATCACCAAGGGTTCCGCCTTCAGCCATTCGATGCAAATTATGGTCTGGGTGTTCTTCTTCGTGGCGTTCGCGATCAAAGTCCCGATCTTCCCATTCCACACGTGGTTGCCTGACGCACACGTTGAGGCGCCCACGGCGGTATCGATCATACTTGCCGGTGTGCTGTTGAAGATGGGAACTTACGGTTTTCTCCGTATCAGCTATCCGATGCTCCCCTACGGCACGAATTATTTCGCTTACCCTTTCGCCATTTTGGGATTGATCGGCATAATCTACGGTGCGTTGGTCTCGATGGCGCAGACGGACTTGAAGAAGTTAGTTGCTTACTCGTCAGTATCGCACATGGGCTATTGTGTACTGGGCATGGCGGTCTTCTTCATCGATCAGAAATCAGGCCAACCGCATATCACCGGTCTGGCTGGATGCTATTTCCAGATGTTCAGCCACGGGTTGATCACGGGCGCAATGTTCTTGTTGGTCGGCGTACTTTATGATCGCGCGCATACAAGAGAGATCGCGGCGTTCGGCGGACTTGGTTCCAAGCTGCCGGTTTACACCGCCTTCATGTCGGTTTTCGCGATGGCGTCACTCGGACTCCCCGGCATGTCGGGATTCGTTGCCGAGTTCATGGTGTTTATCGGTTCCTTCCCAAAATATCCGGTGATAACCGGCCTGGCAGTGATCGGCGTGGTTCTGACCGCGGGATATATCCTGAGGATGGTGCAACGTATGTTCCTCGGGGAGTTCAACACAAAGTGGTCGGGGCTGACCGAAATCAACACCCGGGAGATCATCGCCGTTACGCCGCTGTTGCTGCTTACGGTCGCCCTCGGTGTTTATCCCAAACCGCTGATCACGATGATCTCCGCAACACTGCAGAATATCGTAACGCAGGTGATGAGGTAACCGATGCCCGACCTGAGACCGATGCTGCCGGAACTGTTTCTCTTTGCCTGGGCGATTGTGGTCCTGCTGTTTGGCATTGGCCGCAAAGAGCGGAGAGGCGACAGCCTTATCTATCTGACATTAGACGGTCTGGTCATTACAGGTATCCTGATACCGATAGCCGGATATGGCAACCTTTTTGGCGGCACATTTGTCGTCGACAAGTTCGCAGCAATTTTCCAGATTGTCTTTCTTCTTGCAGCCTTTTTCGCGGTTGCGTCCTCGCA
>JAPLUP010000371.1 GCA_026397575.1 Candidatus Zixiibacteriota bacterium | reverse complement strand
AGGCGGCAAGTTTGTGAGTCATCCACTGGCGATAGCGCGATTTCGGTGAATTGCGAATACTACCACCGTGAATGTATGAAAAATCGAGGGTGAAGCAGGAGTCCCAGCGTCGTGTGCGTTCGGCGTTCTGACCGGTGAGATCAGTCGTATCGACGACGGTCATGCAGAAGCAGGTCGGACACACCATCGTGCAATTGGTACAGGTCAGACAGCGGCCGGCAACATCCTCCCAACGCGCACACTCAACGTTGCGATAAAGCAACTCGTAGATTCCGGTTGTGTCCAGTTGCCGCCCCATTTTCTTGGCCGCTTTTTCCATCAAGTCCTTGGCGTCCTGTTGTTCTTCCGCAGTTGCTTGCTGTTTGGTTATCTCCGCGAGCACCTCCGCGCCCTGCCTACTACCCGACTCGGCGACGAAGTAATGACGTTTACCGTCGATCACTTCCGTCAGCGCCAGATCAAAACCGGAGGTAGATTTGGGGCCGGTCTTCATCGAAACACAAAAACACGTACCACCCGTGGTGACGCAGTTCACGGCTATGATGAATGCCTTTTCGCGCCGCGCTCTGTAGATGGGATCTGTGTACTCGCCTTGCAAGAAAATGTTGTCCAAAATCGCGATCGCATGCAACTCGCACGAGCGCACGCCAATCAATGCGTACTTGGGAGTTTCGGAGGTCTCCGACGCGATTACCATTTCGCCTTTATGCAGATTGGCTTTCCACAGGCTGAGCACGGGCGGATAGAGAAACTTCTTCCACGAGTGTGGCCCGACTACATAACCGAAGTATGCCGCATCTTTGCGATGCACCAGTCGATAATGGCCGGCATCCTGTTCATCGGTCCAGCCGATCGGAAGATCGGCCGTGGAATTTAGTTCATCGTAGGCAATCGCGCCGTCGCGTATCGTCGGCCCAACGAGCTGGTAACCCCGTTTCTTCAGAACGGTGAACAGCGTTTGCAGATGCTCTTGATTGAAAGTTACTTGCTGCTCAATCTCCACAACCGGTTCCAACATATAACTTTTTCCTCAAGTAATGAAGACCCTGCGGCGTTCTCTGGTTGATGTCTTGTCAACTGGACCCTGCATACTCTTCTTTCAAGATCGGCATCGACTATGGGAAATCACAGATATTCTTCATCCTCTATCATGACATTAAGAAGCTGTCCCGCAGTATTCCATCCACCGGCCGGGCAGCCTCCAAGATCGCCAGGAAGATATGTTGGGGCTATCGACTTGTCATGCAAAAAAGGCGAAAGATTGTGAAAAACGTCGCAAGCGATATTGGTAACGCATTATGTTTCACACTGATACGCTGTGGTGTAGATAGTGGAAAAGGCCTATCTGCCAGAAGCAAGTTATGCGAATCGCGAAACGGGAATGGTTCTAAGTAAGACTCACGGGACGTTATGGTTGCACACCTTGATGGCATTCGTAGCAGCCGGTTTCCCTCCAGGCGTCGCTAATATCAACCGGATGAACAAATTCTAGACCGCCTTCCGAAGTAGACATCTGTAAACTATCGGGGCGACCCTGCGATAGGATGGAATGACATGTATTGCACTCACGGGTTATCGTGACACCGTCGGCGCTTTTATGCTTGCCGTCATGGCAGCGCATACATCCGGGGTTGATGAAATGACCGATGTTGTCGGGGTAACCCGACCATTTGGCTTTCATCCAAGGAAAAATGTTCTTCGAAAACGCTTCCTGTGTCGCACCAATGGCTTTCGTGATCTGAACTTCGTTGGCGTGGTAGAAGGCGGCGTCCTTTAGCTTGTAATAGTCAGCAATCGTGCCGGCGATACCCGCAGAGGCAGCAGCTTTGGTATCGTACTCTTTAGCCATCGCCTCTACGGCGATTCTCTTGATATCCGGCAGTGAGCGATCGATTTTCTGGAGCGTGATCGCCTCATCAATCGCATGGTCGGGAGAATGGAAAATGTGGCTGGGGCGATTGTGGCAATCCACGCAGTCCATTCTGCGCTTTGGCGTGCTATTGATCTCTTCTTCAGTAAGGAGCTTCTTTTCGTTTTGGTAAACGGTAACACGGCCGGTATTTCTGTCCACGGCGCGTATCCAGGGGATATCTTGCCGACGTTCATCGCGGGCAATGTACTCAATGTCGACGCCAACGTTCATATGCCAATGGATGCCGGCCGTGTGACCGAGGATCGGATTACCACCCCCCACTCGTACGAGCATATTGATAGCCCAGGGCGTGCTGGATTCATCATACTCATAATGGAATGATTGCCGCTGTTGCGCGCCGTATCGCTTCTCCGGCCAGTGACAGCGCTCGCAGGTCTCCTGCGCCGGCCGCAGACTGGTGATTGGCGTGGGAATCGGTTGTGGATACTTATTTGCCAGCGTCGCGTAGACCTGATAGGCTCCCGACAGTTTCGACTTGGCATACCAACCGGCGCCATAACCAACGTGGCACTCGGCGCAGGCCACACGCGCGTGAGGTGATTGCAGATAAGCCGTGTGCTCGGGCTCCATCACTTCATGGCAGGTCGTGCCACAGAAAGTCACCGACTCGGTGAAATGATATGCTTGATAACTGCCGACAGCGCCAATCCCGATGAACAAAATGGTACCGACCAGAAAAATGATAGTGGCGTTGCGATGACCGGTGCGGTTGAGGTCGATCAGCGGCCATTCGGGCATTTCCTCCCGGCCTGAGCGCTGCCATCTACGCCACTGGCGAAACATTCCCAGCGGAATAAGCAGCAAACCAAGAACCAGAAAGACGGGCAATACCATGAAGACGAAAATGCCGAAGTAGGCATTGGTTTCCACGCCGGTCAAACTGATGCCCAGCATGACGATCATGATCAGTCCGGTCACCAGTGCGACGATCGCACCCGCCGTGCTAAGAGAATTCTGGGCTAAGCGTGGGAATTTGGGTCGTTCCATGGTCTCTCTCGTATCCGGATTAATTGTTACCGCTACCGAAACTTTTTCGTCGGGCGGAGCATACAATTCGCGCCGAGCAAAATCAAGAGAGATTTTGCCGCTTCAGCCCACATCGCGTTTCCGTCACTCCCCGTACCGGTTTCCCGCGAAAAGGTCTTGCCAACGCCGACAAGACATGCTATGTTGCCAGTCGTCCGGAACGGCAAACGGTAAAGCCAAGCATAGCGTAAATTCTTCTGTATAAATTTGGTATTGGTAGAGAAGCAAACGGGTACATCCTTGTTTAGCAGAATCA
>JAPLUP010000183.1 GCA_026397575.1 Candidatus Zixiibacteriota bacterium | reverse complement strand
GAGCTGCGGTGGATTATGTCTCTGTCGCGGATGCCGAAACACTGGCGGAGTTGAAAAGGATCTCAGGCAGGGTCGCCATCAGTATCGCCTGCCGAATTGATGGCGTGCGACTGATCGACAATATCGTGTTGAAGGTTGGATAAAATGCTGCTGCAAATGTTCAAGTCGAAAATTCATCGGGCTACAATCACCGATGCTAACCTTAAGTATGAGGGCTCGTTAGAACTCGATCCCGAGTTAATGGCGGCTGCCAACATCCTTGAGGGCGAGAAAGTGCAAGTCGTCAACGTTGCCAATGGCGCTCGATTTGAGACCTACACGATTAAGGGTAAGCCTGGCAGCGGTACGGTTTGTCTGAACGGCCCGGCAGCTCGTTTGGGGCAGGTTGGCGATGAAGTTATCGTTATCACCTATGTCATGATGAGTCCCGAAGAAGCCCAGAAGCATACACCGACAATCGTCAAGGTAGACAAGAAGAACCGACCCCTCAGTTGAACAATTCCCAACAGATCATTGCCGTTGTGCTTGCCGCCGGCAAAGGCAAACGGATGAAGTCCGAGTTGCCCAAAGTCCTGCTTCCAATTGCTGGCCGGCCGCTAATCACCTATCTAACCGACACACTCAAGTCGCTGGGGCTGCAGCAGATTGTGCTGGTTGTCGGCTACGGCCGCGAGCTGGTGCAGAAGGTTTATGAAGGGACGGAAATCGCCTTCGCCGTACAGCATGAACTGAAGGGCACAGCCGACGCCGTCAAATCCGCCCGTGAATACTTCCGCAAGCTGGACGGCGGAGTACTTGTCATAACCGGTGATGTTCCATTGCTGCGACGGGAGTCGCTGGCACAGCTAATTGACGAGCACTTCCGGCGCGGCAATGCGGCGACGGTGCTGACCTCAATCCCACCGGATGCCACCGGTTACGGGCGTATTGTGCGCGACAGCAATGGAAGGGTAAAGAAAATCGTGGAACAGGCCGATTGTACTAACGAAGAACAGCAGATTAGAGAGATCAATACCGGTATCTTACTGTTCAACGCCCCATCGCTTGATGCCGCACTGGACAAGGTCAATCGTAATAACGCGCAGGGCGAATACTACCTGACCGATGTTCTGCAGATTCTGTTGCGCGAAGGCAAAGCAACCGGGGCGGTGGTACTGGACGACTATCGCGAGGCGCTGGGCGTCAATTCCGTGGAGCAGCTTCAGGAACTCGAAGCGATATTTGTTGAATTAAAACGTTGACAATAAATTGGGCAAGAGATAGATTCAAAACGTATAAACATTGAGACTTGCAGGAGATCTGATTATCAAAACATTGCTATACATAGCGAGCCTCGCGGTCGCGCTTTTGTTGCTGATGAATGTCGCTTTTGCGGCTGACACCTTGGTCAAACAGGGAACCACCAGTTCCACTGCTTTATTGGCGCTATCCAGTGCCCGTCCGCGACCGGTATTCTCTCTTCTTGATCCGTCGCGTCTGCACATGACCCAGAGCTACAGTCTGAGTTACATGTCAGGCGCGGGTCAGGGAAAGATGATCGGGATGTATATCAATCAGATAGACTATGAGTTCGCCAAACCGCTGCGGATGTCGTTTGCGATCGCCTATCTTCATCAGCCCCAAGGGCTATGGGGCGCGCGCACACAGATTTCCGGCAACAAGCTCTTGCCGAGTTTCCGTTTGGATTGGCAGCCGTCCCGGAATTTCCGTTTCATCCTTAATTACGAGACGCGCTCGCCCTATCAATTGTATTCCAATTCACCTTTTGGGAGGTATGAGTCCATTTTTGAAGACCGGTAACGGTGAAGTTCGTTCCCCTTAAGCTTGATGCCTCAAAACAGACTGAATAGACTTGAAAGCAGACCGGAGCAAATCCAAGGCGGCTAAACCGAAAGCGGGAAGCCGAATCATAGACTTCTTACTTATCGTCATTTCGTTGACGGTGTTGGTGTTTATCGGCTCGTTTGCGCTGAAATACACTCAAGGGGAGTCGGCGCCGGCGGCGCCACAGGGGCAAACACCGCAGAACCAATCGTCGGTGTCAATTTCGCTGCGCATGCAAGTGCTCAACGGCTGCGGCGCGCCGGGAGTGGCCGGCCGGTTCGCCAAGTATTTGCTGGATGCGGGAAAGCCGGATTTTGCGATTGACGTTATCGACGAAAGGAACTTCGGTTCCTTCAAACAGGAGAAGACGACACTTATCGCTCGCAGAGCCGGCAGTCCGGTGGCGGAGCGCTTGGCGATGAAACTCGGATTGTCGCCGGAGCAAGTGACCTACAAGGAACTGGAAGACAACTTTTTGGATATAGACTATTCTCTTGTCGTGGGCTCGGACTATGACAAATACTTGTCACGCTCGGTGGGCAAGAACTAACATGATCAAGGAGAGGCAGACAGAAACTCGTTAATGACTTCGCATGAGTTGGCTCACAGAATTGCTGATCTTGCATTGGACAAGAAAGCGTACGACGTCAGAATACTCGATCTGAGCAAACTTTCGTCGGTGTGTGACTACTTTGTGGTTTGTTCCGCCGATGCCGATGTTCAGGCCAAGGCCATCGCCGACCATATCGCCGAGGAGTTGGAAAAAGGCGGTGAACGCTACTGGCATCGCGAGGGCTACGGATCACTGCGTTGGGTGTTGTTGGATTATGTTGATGTCGTTGTACACGTTTTCGTGCGGGAGGTTAGAGATTTCTACGGCTTAGATGATTTATGGGGCGACGCTCCGACTGAAGAAGTCGCAGCCTGACCTCTCTCAACACCCGCGGGGGCTGGTAACTAAGAGAAAATTCAAAATATCGATACTATTCGGAAAGGACTCACGAATATGGACATTGTCGAACTTAAATCGAAAACTATCGCCGAGCTGCTTAGGCATGCGGAGGAATTGGAAATTCCCGGCGTGTCCGGTCTGCGCAAGTCCGAGCTGATTTTCAAGATTCTCGAAGCCAAGACGGAGAAAGATGGGCTGATCTTTGGCGAAGGAGTACTGGAAATCCTCGAGGAGGGCTACGGCTTCCTCCGTTCGGCTGACTACAACTATCTGCCGGGTCCGGATGACATTTACGTTTCACCGTCGCAGATCAAACGGTTCGACCTGCGCACCGGTGATATCATCTCCGGTCAGGTGCGTCCGCCGAAGGAATCCGAGCGCTATTTTGCGCTGCTCAAGATCGAGGCGGTCAATTTCGAGAACCCGGAAATTGCCAAACACAAGATTCTCTTCGACAACCTGACGCCGCTGTACCCCAACGAGCGCTTTCATCTGGAAACGACGCCGGAGGAGGTCACCACGCGGGTGTTGGATCTGATGTGCCCGATCGGCAAGGGTCAACGCGCGCTGATCGTGTCACCGCCCAAAGCCGGTAAGACTATCATTTTGCAGAAACTTGCCAGAGCCATCACCACTAATCATCCCG
The DNA here is from genome assembly GCA_026397575.1 of Candidatus Zixiibacteriota bacterium. Lineage (GTDB taxonomy): Bacteria > Zixibacteria > MSB-5A5 > CAIYYT01 > CAIYYT01 > CAIYYT01. The sequence goes on along the minus strand of JAPLUP010000183.1, from coordinate 4,335 downwards.
AATGCAAGCTGATCGTGCTCCTGATCGACGAGCGCCCGGAAGAAGTCACGGATATGAAACGCTCGGTCCAGGGGGAAGTCGTTTCGTCCACATTCGACGAACCGGCGGAACGGCACGTACAGGTTGCTGAGATGGTGTTGCAGAAGGCCAAACGCTTGGTGGAACATCAGCACAATGTCGTGATTCTGCTCGACTCGATTACCCGTCTGGCACGCGCTCACAACTCAGTAGTACCGCATTCCGGCAAGATCCTTTCCGGTGGTGTCGATTCCAACGCCCTGCAGAAGCCAAAACGCTTTTTCGGCGCCGCCCGCAATATCGAAGAGGGTGGTTCGCTTACCATCATCGGCACGGCACTGATCGAAACCGGCTCGCGTATGGACGAAGTCATTTTCGAGGAATTCAAGGGCACCGGTAACTCGGAAATTGTGCTTGACCGGCGTCTGGCCGACCGTCGCATTTTCCCGGCGATGGATATCAACCGTTCGTCGACGCGTAAAGAGGAACTGCTTCTGGATGCAACCGAGCTGTCACGCATTTGGATCCTGCGCAAGTTCCTCGCCGATATGAACTCCATCGAAGCGATGGAATTCCTGCAAGACCGGCTGAAAAAGGCCAAGACAAATAAGAAGTTCCTGGATTCGATGAAGGATTAGGGGGAGAAGTCCGGGGTGACCCGTCGGTCTCAACGCGCCGACTGTTCTTGACGGCGACCAGTCGGACTCTCCTTCGCAGTCCGTCGGCACCCGCCATAGTTGAAGCAACCCGCGCTCGTGAGTGTGACTAATGCCAGATGACAACTTCGAAGATTTCGAAGAAGTCTGGAGGAAGAGCCAAGCTGACGGACTTCTTGACCCTGCTCCGCGAAATCTTCATGACCACTGCGTCCGCTTTGTCACGGCTGCAAATAACAATCCCGATCAGCAATGTGCTGCTTTGCTCCAACTACTGGGATCAGTCTGTAGCCTTCAGCTTGATTCCAAGAGCATACACAGACCACTAACCTGTCTGTATCGCTTCGAGAATCTTCGGTCTTGTGAGATCGACGACTTCACGCCTGATGATCTGAAACTCCTCAATCTTGCCCTGAGAAAATGCTCCAAGCCGCAGATGGTTGCCCGTATCGGGGATGTTCTCTGGATTCGGTGTCGAGACCACCAGGCGGCTTTGAAGGCCATCGACGCATACATGCAATCCACGAATGTCTCCCGCGAAAACGGGTACACGTACGAGAGACTGACAGAGCTTGAGCGTGGTTGTGTCCTGTCACTGCAGCTGGGAAAGAACCACGAAGCAATGAATCGGACACTAGACATCCTGGAGAGCCATATCGCTGCCCAAACCATTGACTGTGCCCCGGCTTACTTCTGCGGATTGCTCGAAATCCGATTGCGTTTTCCGGGCAGGATCCCGGACACGACTATACAGTTGGCTGAGGAAGTCGCTTGCCGAATCAAAACCAACGGGGCCGAGATTCTCTTGAGGAATTTCCTGGATATGCTTTGCAGTTTGTACAGGCGCAATAAAAATGACGCGAAGTTGAAGTCCACAATCAGGGAAGTGTCAGAGTCATACTTGCGAGAGTCGGATTCTCACTCATCAGCTCAGCCCCCCGACTTTCTTCTAGCGTCAACATTCCTCGATCGAGCCATTCACACGCTCAGAAGGCTGCCTGAGGCTCACGATGAGGTCGAATTACTGAAGAAGCGGCTCATGGATTTTCAATCGAAGTCAATCCACCAATTTGGCGCGTTCTCGACGCCATACGATGTCTCAGAGATAGTCAAGGAGACGGAGGAGGTAATGTCAGGAAAACAGACTGTGGACGCGCTGTTGGCATTGGCAGTTATCGGTGGGCTTCCGCCAAAGAAGATGATAGAAGACCAACTCAAAGAAAGCATAAGGCTTCACCCACTCTCCAACATGGTGCCACACGCAAAGATGAACTCCAGAGGGAGAGTTGTGGCCAAGTCCGGACCCCTGTTGTTTGGTGACTCTCAGAAGAGCAGCGAGGCTTTTCACAGTCGATTAGTTCAGGAAGTGGAAATGTACCGACAGGTCTCAGTGAGTTCACGAATTGCGCCTGCTTTGCATGTGTTTCTCGTCGAACACAGTCTGGTGGAGCGAGACTTGATGTCGCTACTCTCGGTGAGTCCCTTCGTTCCTCCTGGAAGAGAAACGTTGTTCTGTAAGGGTTTGATGCACGGACTAAATCAGGAGTTGGTCGATGCGGTGCACCTTTTGTATCCGCAAGTTGAGGCAGCTATTCGCTATTACCTTGAGGCTAGGGGTCACGTTGTCACGAAGATCGACGAAAACGGCTTGCAAAAGGAGTACGATCTTTCGCACCTGCTCTATCGTCCGGAGCTAGCACAATACTTTGGAGAGGACATAGTGTTTCATCTTCAGGCTCTACTCGTCGAGAAGATGGGTCCTAATCTCCGGAACTGCGCCGCACACGGGCTCTTGGAGGCGCATGAGTTCTACTCTGCGGACTCCTTGTTCTTCTGGTGGCTGTGCTTGTTTCTATGCTTGGCGCCTCTAGCCAACACAAGTTAACCGGACTGGTGAACACGAGTGTTCGCAAGCGCAGAGGCCCATCGATCTCCCACAATCCCGGAACAATTCCGCACCTGCCGCTGTTGTATCTGATGACAACGATTGATCCATCAACGAAACTGGAGTCGGAATACAATTGTGAGAACGCAGACGACATATTCCGACCCAGTTCTTCGTTTTCTGGCTCAAAATGGCTAAGCGATTATATGACAGCGAGTTGACCTTCAAGAATCAGGGAAAATCAGGCATGAGCGAAAGAATCACTTGCCAACAGTGGACTTTCGGAATATAATATGCAGCTAATGTGATTGAGTTTAGGAGTGTGATATAAGTGAAACCAGAAATTCATCCCAAGTATGTCAAGGTGATGGTCAAGTGCGCCTGCGGGAACGAGTTTGAGACTCGCTCGACCATCGGCAAGGCCCTTTCCCTCGACATCTGCTCGGCCTGTCATCCGTTTTTCACCGGCAGACAGAAGCTGATCGACACCGCCGGTCGCGTCGACAGATTCCGGCGCAAGTACGCCAAACTTGATGCGGCGAAGGCCGAAGCGAAAGCCCAAGAGCAGCCCAAAGCCGACAGTTAGCTTTTGCAATAGACGAAATGGCAGGAGTGGCGCAAGCCTCCCCTGCCGTTTTGTATTTGGGCGGAAACGCAAGCCGAGAATGTTGCTTGCTTGAGTTAGTAACATGTCTTGAGTCTACGATGCTTCAGCATCCTTACAGGCAAGACTAGACAGATAATCAGAGGACTCCCATGTCAGACTTTCAGGTTGGTGGTCAGGCAGTTATAGAAGGGGTAATGATCCGATCCGAGACGCACATTGCAACCGCGGTGCGCCGGGCGGACAACACGATACTGGTCAAGAAAAAACCGTACATCCCCCTTTCCAAGCGCATGAAAGTGTTCTCCTGGCCGGTCCTGCGTGGATTTGTGGCGCTTTTCGAAATGATGGGCATCGGCATTTCCTCGCTGAATTTCTCCGCCGAGACCGCCGGCAAGGATATCGACCTCCAGAATGGCAAAGAGATTACCGAAACCAAATCGAACACACTCATGTTGATTCTCAGCATTGTCTTTGCCCTCGGTGTCGGTGTTGCCTTCTTTTTCTTTCTACCGCTTTGGATCACGTCGCTATTTGGCGTTCAGAAGGACGCTCTTCTATTTAATCTGATCGCGGGCGGAATCCGGGTAACGATGTTCATCACCTATGTCTGGATTCTAACGTTCTTCAAAGATTTCCGGCGTATTTTTGAGTACCATGGCGCCGAGCACAAGACGATCTGGGCCTATGAAATGAAAGAGGAAGTCACCGTAGAGAATGCGAGCAAGTACACGACGCTTCATCCTCGTTGCGGCACTTCATTTATCTTGATCGTCGCACTTTTCGCCATCCTCATTTTTGCGATTGCCGATACGATTTACCAGCTTAATGCCGGTCACTCACCGCAACTGTTCGTACGCTTTGGGGTTCACTTGGCACTGTTGCCGCTGGTTTCGGGGGGATCATACGAGTTGTTGAAACTTTCCGGAAGAACTCGGGATAACCGCATCACCAAGTTCATGATCAAGCCGGGACTCTGGCTGCAATTGATCACAACGAAAGAGCCAAGTGCGGAACAACTCGAAGTCGCAGTAGTCGCCGTGCGCGCATCGCTGAGTTTGCCGCAGAATGTCGAAGTGCGGGAGTTGGCCGATGCTTGATCTCGTCAAATCCGTCGAAGACAAGCTGGACAAACTCTCGCAGGAACTGTCCGATCCCAAGGTGATCTCTGA
>JAPLUP010000659.1 GCA_026397575.1 Candidatus Zixiibacteriota bacterium | reverse complement strand
GTAGCGGTGGAGAACTACTGCAAGATCGGCAGTTACTGCAAGCTGGAAACCAACGTGTATCTGACGGCATACTCCGACTTAGCCGATCGCGTGTTTATGGCGCCGTGTGTGGCGACATCGAACGACAAATACGTAGGTCGGACACAGGAACGATTCAAGCATTTTAAGGGTATAACCGTCAAACGGGGGGGGAGGGTTGGACTCAATTCGACGATTCTTCCCGGCAAGGTCGTGGGCGAGGATGCTCTGGTCGCGGCCGGATCGGTGCTGACCAAGGACGCTCCCGACCGCAAGATCGTGGTGGGATCACCGGCCAAGGTTGTGCGTGACGTACCCGCGGAGCAGTTGCTCGAAAACCAGTGACAAGGATTGCGCATGCAAGTTCCTCTTCTTGATCTAAAGCGAGAATACCAGTCGCTCAAAGCCGAAATAGACGGTGCGGTGTTGGATGTGATGGCGGCCACGCAATATATTAATGGACCTCAGGTGAAGCAGTTTGAAGAGGCGGCCGCGAAGTACTGTGGCTGCAAATATGCGATTGGGGTCGCTTCCGGCACGGATGCGCTGCTTCTGTCAATGCGGGCCGTGGGTGTTGGTCCCGGCACGGAAGTGATCACGACGACGTTTTCGTTCTTCGCGACCGCCGGAACAATTCATAATCTGGGCGCCAAAGCGGTGTTTGTGGACATTGACGAAGAGACGTTCAATGTTGATGTCAGACAGATTGAGAAGAGGATAACGCCACAGACAAAAGCGATTATGCCGGTACATCTCTTCGGACAGTGTGCCGACATGGATGCCATCATGGATATCGCGGCGCGTCATAATCTGATTGTGATTGAAGACGCGGCCCAGGCGATCTCGGCGAAATACAAGGGCAAAATGTCGGGGTCAATTGGGCATCTTGGCTGTTTTTCTTTCTACCCCACGAAGAATCTCGGCGCTCCCGGTGACGGCGGTATGATTGTCACCAACTCCGATGAGTTGAATGAGCGTCTGCGGCGACTAAAGGCGCATGGAGCGAATGTCAAATATTTTCATGAAGAGGTGGGTTACAACTCACGGTTGGACACATTGCATGCTGCCATATTACTGACGAAATTACCGCATTTGGACGGCTGGTCCGCGGCGCGGCGCAACAACGCAGCTTACTATAATCAACGTTTTGCCGGTTCGCCGCTCAGGATGCCAAGGGCGGCAGATTACGCCTATCACATTTACAACCAGTACACGCTCAGAGTGGATAATCGCGACGGTCTGCGGGATCATCTGAAACAGCAGGGGATCGGATTTGAAATATACTATCCGGCGCCGCTGCATCTCCAGAAGTGTTTCCAATATCTCGGCTATCGGGAAAGTGATCTGCCGATTGCGGAGCGCTCTGCAAAACAGGTGATTTCAATACCGATCTATCCACAACTCAGGGAAGATGAGCGGGAATTTGTGGCGGACACCGTTCTCAAATTCGTTTCCTGAAGATTACGAATCAGGACAATCGGATCGGAAATGTGTGAGAGAGATTTGCGTGCGCTCGACCTTCAACGAATCGATCAGAGAAAATGCACATCAAATTGAACGGGCTGATGTACTACGTTCTGACCGACTTCGAAACCGGCTTTTGTGCGACTGGCTGATTGTCTCGAATATATGAGGCAAATGCTTTGTCCATTTTGTCAATGTGGCCTGCCAGCCATTCAAGCATAAAGAGCACTGTCTCAATGGCTAGTCCGTAACTGGCGCCTACAACAGCGTACTTAAGTTTCAGCTCGGTCAAGCCCCGGGAAAATCTATCGTGCATATCCTTATGGATTTGGTAGTCGGGATAGCCGTGTTTTTTCTGGAGTGCCTCTTCAGCAGCAAAGTGTCTATCATAATAACCCTCCAGATAACTGACTAAACTGGCAGCTTCCTCTTTTGTCTTGCCGCTTCTTCCGGAGTTTAACATTTGAGCAGCACGATCGAAGATCTCCTTGTGCTGTTTGTCGATCATTTCGTTGCCTGTTAGTAGTTTATATGACCACTTGGTGACCACATGTGCCTCCTTTGCGTGAATTAACCCTAATCCTTGCTGAAAGTTATCGACGGAGAAGCGCTCATTCCTTAGTGGAAGACAATTCTAGCATGACAGAACGATTTGCTCACGAATACCTTGGACAAATCTGGTTATTGGTCGATTCTCATGAATCGAACAGTCCTGCAAAGGCGCTTGCAGACACAGAGTTAGCAATTTGAAACAGTTGTGACCGGGAAATCCGGTCATTATTTCAGATTGCTGGCTGTTTATTTCCTGCCATCGGTGCATTGGTACTTTTCCTTCAAGTATCGCTCGGCGCTAACCTCATCCCTAATTGAGGGCAGCGCCAGACCAGGCTACTGCATGCACCGCGTGTTATCGAGCGACCTGTTGTGAATCGCTCATCATAATGCATTCTGTCCTTGTTGGGTCGAGTCCACCTGCAAGATGAACCCCGTCACTCAATACAAGCTCACACTTGCGTGACCAAGAAAGCGTCACTTTGTGAAAGTAAAAAGGAGCCACCCACGGGAGTCGAACCCGTCACCTGTTGGTTACTAATCCCGCGTCTCTCCATGTGATTGTCACTATTGCTGTTAAACGTCATAGTCTTAGGCATTTTACGGTTGACTGTGGCCCGATAGGTGTGTAAACTTAATAGTTATGCCTGAACGCGCCAAATCCGCACGACCCACACCAAGACAGGAAATGGGATTGCTCGTCGCCGATCTCTTGATGATTCAGGTTTGCTTCTTGATCGCCGTCATTCTCTTTCATAATCTGCGCTCGATTCGCGGTGATTTTGCCGCCACGCTCGGCTATTTTTACGGACTGCCCAATGTTGTTGTGAGCGTGTACTGGCTGGCGCTGATCTTTCTTTCTCGTTTTGTGCGGAGGCTGTTTCCTCAAAATCTCTACGGTGAGATACTGCGCATCTTCAATATCGTGTCGCTGGGTATCGTGCTGCTGCTGTTTGTGATGGCGGACTTCGGCGACCCAACCTCGTTTTTTTCCACGTCGAAGATACTCATACTTGCGTACTGGCTTTCTCTAATTGTCGCGCTCAGCTTCAACCGTGTGCTGTTTTATCGCCGCTATCAGGCGGCAATTGACGATGCCGACAGTATCATCTCGCCGTTGTTCTTGCCGCACAAACTGGTGATTGTGGCGCTCGACCTTGTGATCATCGCCGCCTCCTATTTTGCGAGCTTCCTGATTCGGTTCGAAGGAGACATTCCACATGATGATCTAGTCGGCTTCAAAGCGAGTTTGCCGGTAGTGGTTATTATTCGCTTCAGCATGTTTCTCTACTTCCGACTTTATTCAGGCTACTATCGCTATGCTTCGATTAGCGATCTCACACAGATTCTGAAAGCGGTGACCGTCGGCAGCGTGTTGATCGCATTACCGACCTATCTG
>JAPLUP010000348.1 GCA_026397575.1 Candidatus Zixiibacteriota bacterium | reverse complement strand
AAACCGAGATTATTTCCTAACGATCGTGAGTTACCGTCGTGAGCCACGGCTTCTCCGTAACCTCGGCATCTTCTGGGAGAGCTGGAGCGAAGTTGAACCGTATGCCTGGGTGATCATGCCTGACCATGTGCATGTGATGGTCAATTGCGGCGAGGCGCGAATCTCGGATTTGGTTCACAGATTCAAAACGAAATACTCAATGCGGTATCGCTTGAACTATGGCGACGGTCGCGTCTGGCAGAACCGTTTCTGGGATCATATCATTCGCGATCAGAACGATATGAATCGGCATTTAGATTATGTCCATTACAATCCCGTCAAGCACGGTCATGTTCAGAGTGCAATTGCATGGGAGCATTCGTCGTTTCGGCAATACGCGCAAGACGGATTCTATCGAGAGGATTGGGGTCAAGTGGACCCGCCGAAGTTCGAGGGAGAGTTCGGAGAATAGATTGATAATGTCGGGTTCGGCGCTTCGCTGCGAACCCGACCTACGGAACTTAGATGTTCGCGTCTTTCGGGGAGGGTTCGACGAAAAGGATCAGGAAGTCTTCTTTCTTACACCACGGGGAGTGCAGATGAAGGAAGAAGACTTCTATCGACTGATCGATGGGAGCCGCATGAAGTGGTTGGAGAAGCAAATCAGGCTCGATCCAAGGTGAGTGCGGAAATAAGTACATTCGATTCGGAAAGATGGTAGACGATGAAGCATGGTGGAGTAGAGATTCTTGGCCTAGAGGTTCTCGGGCCTGTGGAGATCCCTTTCACGCGGCAAACGAAAGGATTAGGTAAAAGGATTGACGATGGGAAACGCGCAACATTCTGGAACCACTATCTTGCAGTGACCTGTAAGGACAAGCAAGGTTGTTATGTCTTCGCGCTCAGATCGGGAAAAGGTTTCACTCCCTACTATGTCGGCAAGGCTGGAAAAAAGTCGGGAGGAAGGCTGGGAGGTGAAGTCTTTGCAGACCACAAACTCAGAAAATATAACAGCGTTCTTTTCGAAGGTTCTAAGGGAACACCAGTTATCTTCTTCGTTGTTCCGCCAGGAAGCAAGAAGATCGTACCGAACAAGATCCTGGGAGAAGTCGAGAAGTACTTGATACAAGCCGCCAAATACGAGAACGATCAACTTGTTAATGTGCAGCACACCAAAAACTTACCCAAGTGGGGGATTGTCGGTGTCATAAGGGGTGGACAGGGTAAGCCCGCGGCAACAAGTATGAAGTTCTCAAAGATGATGGGAATAAGCTGAGCAAGGGTATCTTCGCTGAGTTTCTTGGGAAGCAAACACAAGAGGATTGATATAGCCTCGTAGGTCGGGTTTCGAGTCCCACCCTGACAAGTCGTAGCGTGATCAATGGTGACAAGATGTTTGTGATGACTGAAAAATTGGACACAACCACAGGACGAGAAACCCGACATCGGTTCATCTCGTTGATGTACAAATGTCGGGTTCGGCGCTTCGCTGCGAACCCGACCTACGGAAGTAAATTAGAGAGGATTGATATAGACTATGTCCATTAGCAGAGAGAATTTGGTATCGGTGTATCTCGAGGAGGAGATGAAAAGCTCCTACCTCGATTATGCGATGTCGGTAATTACTGCGCGCGCGTTGCCTGATGTGCGCGACGGCCTGAAACCATCCAATCGACGCATTCTGATCGCGATGAACGATCTAAATCTGGCCCCTGACCGACCGCATCGTAAATGCGCCAAAATTTGCGGCGACACCTCCGGAAATTATCACCCGCACGGCGAACAAGTGGTTTATCCCACGTTGGTGCGTATGGCGCAGGATTTCAATATGCGCTACCCGCTGGTTGACGGACAGGGGAACTTTGGGTCGGTTGATGGCGATGAAGCGGCGGCGATGCGATACACCGAGGCGCGTCTGACGCCGATCGCGATGGAGATTCTAGCCGATCTCGAAAAAGATACGGTCGCCTTCATGCCGAACTACGACGAGACGCTGCGAGAGCCACGTGTCTTGCCGAGCAAATTTCCCAATCTGCTTTGCAACGGTTCTTCCGGCATTGCTGTCGGTATGGCAACGAACATCCCGCCGCACAATCTGCGCGAGATCGTCGATGCGCTGACACTGGTGATCGACAATCCGGAAGCGGGTGAGCTTGAGCTGCTGATGGCGGTATCGGGCCCCGATTTCCCGACCGGTGGCATCATCTATGGTCGCAAAGGCATCCGTGACGCCTATCTCACGGGCAGAGGTAAGCTGGTGGTGCGTGCGCGCGCAAGTATTGAGCGGATGAAAAACGGCAAAGAGAATATCGTAGTCTCGGAGATTCCGTATCAGGTCAACAAATCGAATCTGATCGAGAACATCGCCGAGTTGGTGAAGAACAAGCAGATTGAAGATATCTCCGACTTGCGCGATGAATCCGACCGCGACGGTATGCGCATCGTGATCGAGCTTAAGCGCGAAGTCCCTCCGCAGGTAGTATTAAACCAACTGTTCAAACACACGCAGATGCAAACGACGTTCGGCATCATCATGATCTCGCTGGTTGACGGCGCGCCGAAAGTCCAAACGCTGCGCGCTATGCTCGATGAGTTCATCAAGCACCGTCATGAGGTTATCGTTCGTCGCGCGAAGTTCGAGCTTAGGAAAGCCGAAGCGCGTGCGCATATCCTCGAAGGCTTGCGGATTGCGCTGGATCATATTGACGCCGTGATCACGCTCATTCGTTCCTCCAAGACCGTGCCGGAAGCCAAAGAGGGCTTGATGAAGAATTTCAAGCTGAGCGAATTGCAGGCGCAGGCGATTTTGGAAATGCGGTTGCAGCGGCTGACCGGACTCGAACGTCAGAAGATCGAAGACGAATACGCCGAGTTGCTCAAGCTGATCGACTACCTGAAAAACGTGCTCGCCAGTCGCGAAATGCGGATGGCCATCATCAAGCAGGAATTGAAAGAGCTCAAAGAGAAGTATGGTGACGAACGTCGCACCGAGATCGTCGATGAGCAGGATGAAATGACAATCGAAGACTTGATTGCCGAGGAAGATATGGTGATCACGATCAGTCATCAGGGTTACATCAAACGGCTGTCGACCTCGGCCTATCGACGCCAAAACCGCGGCGGCAAAGGCGTGATCGGAATCAACGTCAAAGATGAAGATTTCGTCGAGCACTTGTTTATCGCCTCAACGCATGACTACATCCTCTTCTTTACCAGCAAGGGCAAAGCGTTCTGGATCAAAGTCCATGAAGTGCCGGTCGGCGGCAAACTTGCCAAAGGCAAACCGGTGGTAAACATGGTCGAACTGACGGAAGGCGAAACTATCTGCGCCTATTTGCCGGTGCGCAATTTTGAGGATGGCAAATACGTTGTCATGGCAACCCGCAATGGCGTGATCAAAAAGACCGAGCTATCGCAATTCTCCAATCCGCGTCGTGACGGCATTCGCGCGATCAGCATTCCAGATGACGACACCTTGATTGATGTCGATATGTCGGACGGCACCAACGATATCATCCTGGCAACGCATCTCGGACAGGCGATTCGATTCCCAGAGGACAAAGTCCGCGCTATGGGACGCACCGCCTATGGTGTCAACGGCATCTCACTGGAAACCGGCGACTATGTCGTAAGTATGGTGGTGGTCAAACGGCAGACGTCACTTTTGTCGGTCACCGAGAAGGGATTCGGCAAGCGCTCTGAAATCTCCGAATATCGGATCACCAACCGTGGCGGCAAAGGCGTGATCAACATGAAGACCACCGATCGCGTTGGCAATGTGCTCGCCGTAAAGGAAGTGGTCGACAAGGACGGTCTGATGATTATCACTCAGAAGGGGATTGTCATCCGGCAGGATATCAAGTCAATCAAAGTGATCGGCCGCAACACGCAAGGCGTGAAGCTGATCAATCTTGACGAAGGGGACAAAGTCACCGACGTCGCGCGGATCATCAGCGAAAACGGCGAGGCCAACGGCGATACCAATGGTAATGGCAACGGCAATGGTCACAGCGACCCGGACAATCTCGTAGATCTCGGAGGGGACGAAACCGACTCTGTTTCGTAGCCGAATGGCGTCCCGAGCCTGCGGGATTGGTCCAAATATTCGTAGGGGCGCACGGCAGTGCGCCCGGGAACTGAGAGATTGACTTGAACAGACATAATCAGATTTGGTTCATTGGGATCCCGCTTTGTTTGGTGGCGATTTACGTTATTCTGTGCATCTATCCTAAGTTCGCCATCTCACTTGGAGGGCTGCCACAGTTCTTGTCCTTCGCCACGCTCGTTCTCCTGTATGTTTCTGTTGTCTATGCAAAGAATGCATTGCAGGAGCAGGTGGCGGCTCGCGATGAAGAAAGACGTCCATTCGTAATACTCTCAATTGAGGAAGGGCAAGGAGGTGGGTATCTGGCAAGACTCAAGAACATCGGCAAGCTTCCCGCCTCAGACGTCGAGATAACGACTACACCACAAATGCAAGGCCGCTATAGCATACTACTGGGTCGGTGCCTGCCTATCCTGAACGAGAAAGTATCGTTTCTGCCGCCAAACGCTGAATTGAGTTTCCCGATCGCGGCTCCAGAAGCGAGACTTGACATCAACAACACCGAGGAATTCAAGGTTGAAATCAGCTATCGATGTAGTGTTCTTAAGAGTTCATACTCCGACCCGCCTTATATCATTGGATGGCCTAACTATGATCCGAAGGAGTGGAAGGAACTCCTTAAGCGATTGCAGGGGAGCTAGATTCTATGCCATTCCATCTGATGTTCCGCTTGATCAACACAATCAAGCAAGTCGGGAACATTGCGCTCCGGAAATTTTGCCTGAATCGGTGCTGTCATGCCAGCGGAAGCTGGCATCCAGTTTGGAAACTGGGTGGATGAGTAGCGGTTTTGCTACTGGACTCCAGCTGCAGTCTATCCCGCGCCGCAGGTCGGGACTTGAGTGACACCCCCTTCCCAAATTCCATACCCAGCACATGTAGACATTTGCTCGTAACGTGGTTTTCCGTTCGGGCTGAGCGTGTCGAAGCCCGATTTGCCTTGACGAATACGCATCCATTCGCCCTTCGACAGGCTCAGGGCGAACGGATGGTGAATTAGCCGTCAGGAGCGCAGGACTCCTGACCTACAGGACTACACTAACTTGCTATTCAGAATATCGTGAATATGAATAATGCCCACCGGCCGCGAGAGGTCGTCGACGATTACCAAAGCGGTGATCTTGTGGTCTTCCATCATCTTGAGGCCTTTGACGGCGAGCGCATCGGCATCGATACGTTTGGGATTTTTCGCCATCACCTCTCCAACTTTACGGCTGAGGAAATTGTCCCCCGAACTAACCAGACGGCGTAAGTCACCATCGGTGAAAATGCCAATCAGCTTACCCTGATCATCTACCACCAGCGTGGTGCCGAGACGTTTCTTGGTGACAACCAGTAGCGCATCGGATACCGGCGTGTTGCCCGGGACAATCGGCAAATCATCGCCGGAGTGCATCAGATCGCGTATACGCAGGGTCAACTGTCGACCCAGCGTGCTACCCGGATGCAAGAGCGAGAAATCCTCGGCGGTAAAACCGCGCGCTTCTTGTACGACAATCGCCAGCGCGTCACCGAGCGCCATCGCCGCGGCTCCGGGCTCATCACTGCCATTTGGTTTCATGATCTGCACTATTACCATTTCTTGTCTGAGAGTCCCGAGACTTTGGGGTTGGAATTACGAAACCGATCTGACATTAAATGATGTTCGGGCACTATGGCCGTTCTTGGGCATGACGACAACAATCGAAAAGGCATTGAGTTTGATCGAAGGACGATCTCTTGGGAGGGTGAAGGAGTCAAAGCTCAGAGCATTTGTGGCTGTGACCATAGACCACCATTTGTTCTTCGATCATGCAAAAGGAATCCACGAGTGGACGATACGGTCGTATAGTGCTTATGTTGTCTGTCTAAATTCCATCGTTGCCTTACTCCTGTCCTTAGTCCCAATATCATTATGCTGGGGATCTCGTGTTCCATTGATTTGGTGGCTGGCCTTTGCTTTCGTGACAGGTGTGCTCCTGTGGGGTGCCATCACAGCAAGACGTGACACCATGAGAATGCAGCGACTCCAAAGAATGCGACTTCACTTCGGTGGGTCCGAACCCCTGCGGTTGAGAGTTGATTGAAAGAAAAACCCCACCAGTCGCTTCCGGACTGTGTCATAATCTTCCTCTCGTGTGCTATGTCCTGAGTTGATT
>JAPLUP010000517.1 GCA_026397575.1 Candidatus Zixiibacteriota bacterium | reverse complement strand
TTCTCTTCCGCCGGGCGTTGATCCGACCAGCTCCAACTGGCTGAAGCGCTCGGCCAGTTGACGTGCAGACCGACATTGAATTTTTCGGTAGCGTCTTCTTTCGTCCAACCGTCCAGATTGATCAGGCTCGATCGCCCACAGATCACTCCCCCAGTCGGAGCGACGAGCGCGGTCGTGATGCCGTTTGCTCGCACGGTCGGTATTATTTCTGAATCGGTGTTGTAAGCGATATGCGACTGTACCTCGGGCGTAACCGTACCCACTTCGCCGGCGTCGCGAGTTGCGCGGACTTCGCCAATTTCGACGAGGCCCAGACTGGTGGCTGCATCAATAAGACCGGGGTAGACGCGTTTGCCCGTGACGTCAATAACTTCCGTCCCTATCGGCACAGAGAGATTTTTGCCTATCTGTGAGATACGTCCTTGTTCAAACAGAAGATCGGTTCGCTGCAAAACGCCGTTTTTGACGGTGTAAAGATCGCCGCCTTTGAGCAAGATCGGATGGTTTTGCTTGGCACCGGGGACAAGATTGTGCCCCATCGCAGTGGCGGCGCAGAGAATCGTCAGGATCATTATCCAGCGTTTCATTGTTCGTCCCTCCCTTCCCAGAGATCAATGCCGTCGCGCGATAACTTGCCGGGCCATTTGTATTCGTCAGGTGGCCCCCCCTTTTTCCTATTTCCACCGGTTTTCAGGACTTTCTGTATCAGTGACGCCTTTTCCTTTTGGTTGTTGTCTCGAAGCTGTCTGTCGGTCTCGCGGTCGAAGTATCTTCGCCCCTCAATCCAGGTTTGTTCGACGATGCTGTAAGTTGAAAGCGGATCACCGTTCCAGATCACGAAATCGGCATCCTTGCCGGCTTTGATACTACCGACGAACTTGTCGACGCCGAGTTGTTTGGCCGGATTGATCGTGACCATTCTGATCGCCTCTTCCGGACTAGTGCCTCCGTACAGAATTGTTTTGCCGGCTTCCGAGTTCAGCCGACGAGCCATATCGGGACTGTCGGAGTTAACTCCGAACACCACTCCTCTTTCCGTCAGCAGAGAAGGGTTGTATGCGCTGCCGTCATAAACTTCGAATTTGTATGCCCACCAATCAACATAACCACCTGCCATCGCGCCATGCTTGGCAATTTCATCAGCTATCTTGTAGCCTTCTCCCACATGCACGAACATACCGATTCTGAATTCAAACTGTTCGGCCAGTCGCATCATCATTAGCATCTCGGAAGCGACATAGCCATGACAATGGACGAGTACGCGCGAATGGAGGACATCAACCATTTCTTCGAGACCAAGGTCTTTTCGCGGCGGAATTGTCCGTAGCTTTTCGGAAGCGCTCAGGGCGCTGTAGGCTTTCCATTCCTGCTCGTATTCGCGAGCGGCCTGAAATTCGTCTTTCATGATCGTCTCGACGCCCATGCGGGTTTGCGGATAACGAACGTTGAAGCGTTCTCCCCAGCCGCTTTGCTTGACATTCTCACCGAGCGCAAACTTGATCGTCGGCTGCGCGGCGGCATATTTCAGCTCATCGGGGAGCGAACCCCACCGGTGCTTGATGACCGCGCATTGACCGCCGATCGGATTGGCCGAGCCATGCATCACATGCGTCATTGTCACACCGCCGGACAGAATTCGGTAGATGCTGATATCTTCCGGATCGATGACGTCCCCGATGCGCACTTCGGGAGTGATCGCGAATGTGCCTTCATTGATATCACCGGATGCGGCGATGTGTGCATGCGCGTCTATGAGACCAGCCGTAACATGCTTCCCCGTACCGTCGATAATCCGCATGTCGACGGGCGCCTTGAGGCCACGCCCAACTGCTGCGATCTTGCCGCCAACGACCATTACGTCAGCGTTATTTAGGATGCCTTCTGCTTCCGATGTCCAGACGGTAGCGTTGCGAATCAGGATATTTTCCATCTTGGGCGGTGTGGTCAGACCGTAAGCTTTGTTGGGATAGGTCAGGTGCGAAATCAGCATTGAATCTTCTACTTCTTTGGTTTCCACCGAATCAGGTGTTTCTACAAATGGCGCGGTCAGGACCGCATTCCATTTGAGAATCCCGCCGTCGGATAACGCGCAGGCGCCGATGAGACTATCACCGGTTTTTGTGCAGGAGAATCGCAGCATTCCGCGATATGCGAGAGTGTCAAGCTCGCACGTAAAATCTAAATCATTGTCCTGCAACGACAAATCCTGCAACTTCAGGCTCTTGTCGCCGAGCTTGAATTCCCCCTTTGGCTTGGTGATGTCACCTTTGAGAATAAGCAGTAGCTTCTGCTCTTCTAGGG
Organism: Candidatus Zixiibacteriota bacterium; assembly: GCA_026397575.1. Classification (GTDB taxonomy): domain Bacteria; phylum Zixibacteria; class MSB-5A5; order CAIYYT01; family CAIYYT01; genus CAIYYT01. The sequence goes on along the minus strand of JAPLUP010000517.1, from coordinate 2,573 downwards.
ACAGATTGTAGCTGCCACGTACATCAACCTTCGGAAGATCAGAGATCCATTGCTCCTTGCCGGCAACCCAAACCGAGTAGATATTGGCATCCTTCTCTAGGAGGTCGCCTCCGGAGACCACGAAATTGGCGAGTTTTCCCTTCTCTAAAGTGCCCACCATATCCGCCACGCCGCAGATCTGTGCGGGCACGGTCGTCAATGCCGCAAGCGCTGTCTGCTTGCTCAAACCGCGCTTAACCGCCAGCCGGACATTCTCAAGAAAATCAGACTTATCTTTGAGCCGATAGGCCGTGAACGCGAAATCAATCTTGTTGTCGGCGAGAATCTTGGGATTCGACGGCGCCATTTCCCAATGCCGAAGCGTCGCCAAAGTTACATCGAGTTCATCATCCGCTGTCTTGACTTGTGGGGGGTCGGGAAAATCCACCGGCAGAATCAGAGTGGTTCCGGTAGCGGCAATTTGCTTGACCCAAGCATACTCCCTGCCTGAGCCGACCTCGATAGAGGGGATACCAAATTCTCTCGACAATTTGTCCGCGCGCAACAGCGAGAGGACATCGTCAGACTCGAAAACGACTCTCTCGCCTTTGATGGCCGCCAGCGCCTCGATCGCGGCATTAAACTCCGGCATCTCTTGATTTGGATTGAGTTTATAGGAAGCCTGTGCCAAACGATACCAGTCGACATCGTAGAGTGTCTGGCGAATCAACGCTATGACCCCCATCAGCGAACCGGGATACTCCTGCTTGGATGAACCCTTGTCAAATGAAAGAAAATGCCATGACAAGGGCCTGAGCAACAAGTCATTCGGCAGGCCGCTTCCGAGGCTCGTGACAAACCCTCGTCCTCGGAAAATGCCATCAAGCTTTGCCGACTGCGCAACCGTGATACCATTTTTCAGGTAGTTTTTGGCTTCCTTGGCGTCTGGTATAAACGTTGCCACGCAGTTGCGTTCGGCGTGAACGGCGTCGTTCCAGGCGTTGCCGCCGACACGATGACCGAGATATTGGGTGCCACCCGACTGATCAGGATTGAACGGGCGTTGCCGTTCCGTCTTTTCCACCCCGTAGTCGGTGAACGGATCGATAAAACCTGGATAGATCGTCCTACCGGTCAAGTCAACCACCATGGCATCGGCAGGAATGGGCAGGTTCTTGCCGACCGCCATGATTCTTCCGTGGTCGATAAGCATCGTCGCGCTGTCGAACGCAAGCTGCGGCGAAACAACGATACGGGCGTTTGTGAAGGCTTTAAGCTCCGGCGTCTTGTCGCGCAAACCCAGTGGCGGCGTGGTTTGCGCCGAAGAAAACACGCCAAACACGGTGGCGACCAATATTGCTGCGAAAATCATTATCCAAGTTGTTCCGGCAGAGCGTTTGCTGCCTGGGTGTCTCTGGCGCGTCATAGCTTGACTCCTATGGTGAATCCTGTCTCTCGAAAATGAATAACCAATTTGTCCGACAGGGACAATCGGTTTTTGCTATGTTATTCAAGTCCGTTATCATACGCTTGTGTCGAGTCCCCCACCTACTATCAAGAGAGACAAAGACTCAGCAGTTCGCCGAAAAGGGGATTTCTGACAGCCGCCGAGGCGCGGAAATATATCTATCCAACGTCACTTTGATATTCGACAAATGCTGGGTCTTTTGCGTAGAAATTCTGAAGCTATGGCTGTTCGCAACATTCTCTTGTTGGGCAATCCGCGTTTGTACGAGGTCTGTTTGCCGGTGGCTCCGGAAGAGTTGGCAGGTCTGACAGGAATTGTGGAAGACCTGCGTGACACGCTGATGGATTTTCGTACACGCTGTGGCTCAGGTCGAGCGATTGCCGCGCCGCAGATCGGTGTGACGAAACGGTTGGTGTATATGAACATCGATGAGTCGGTCGTGTTTATCAATCCGGTTATCGACGTCCAGAGCGCCAAAACGTTCGAATTATGGGACGATTGCATGTCATTTCCCGATCTGCTGGTCAAAGTCCGACGCCATTGTGGCTGCCGGGTCATTTACCGGGACCTCGACTGGAACGAGCGCTCGTTGATGCTGTCCGATTCGCTCGCGGAACTGCTGCAACACGAATGCGATCACCTTAATGGCGTATTGGCCGTGGCGCGAGCAGTTGATTCCCGTGCTTTTGCCTTGAGAAGCCAGAGTGCCTTTTTCAGACGAGGCTAATATGCCCCCTTGCGGGCATCGGCCCGTTCGCGTTTGTGGCCGGCAACGCCACTCGCCGCGTTTTGGACGAAATTGCCGGTCAGGCATTTGATGCAAAAAGTATAACCTTCGTGCCAAGATTTCTCTTGCATGAAGGGTAAAGGTGTTTATATTCTGGCGGGCTAGAAAGTAGAAAGGAAGGCTCACTATGTTACCAGACAGCCAGGATGCATACGGTCACGAGATAATTGACCACATGCAGGGAAAGCCGGTGTTGGAGATCATCGAACGCGATGACCGCTATATCGAAATCTCCAGTGGATCGAAAGCGTACTTTGCTCCGTTCAAGGATTGGCCGGATCATGAAAAGCAGGCGATAAAGTTCGTCAAGGGGAGAGTATTAGATGTCGGGTGCGGCGC
>JAPLUP010000063.1 GCA_026397575.1 Candidatus Zixiibacteriota bacterium | reverse complement strand
GAAGCGTTTCGGATGATACCACGTATAGCTACTCAGTCACAGCACTTGTCAATGGTGAGAGACTTATGTCAGCGCCGTCCATGCAAGTGCGCTCAACAAAACAGTGGTTCGACGGCCGCCTGACCTGGGTTCTGATACTCGGACTCATCATCTGCGGCGCGGTGATATACTTTATCGAGAGCGCCAAACGAGGAACCAAGCTGTTTCTGCGACGTATCGCGGGCTTGGAAGCCATAGATGAAGCCGTCGGTCGTGCAACCGAGATGGGGCGCCCGATTCTTTTCGTCGCTGGTATTCAGGACATGGACGATGTCCAGACGATCGCCGGTTTGACAATTCTCGGCAGCATTGCCCGCACTGTGGCCGAATACGACACGAAAATCAACATGCCGGTTCGCGCGTCATTGGTGATGACCGCGGCGCGCGAGACGATCAAGCATGCTTACGTAACCGCCGGTCGACCGGACGCCTACAATGACGATATGGTGCACTACGTTACCGATGAGCAATTTGGTTTCGTCGCGGCCGTCGATGGCATCATGGTGCGCGAACGTCCGGCCGCTTGTTTCTTCTTGGGTGCGTTTTTCGCCGAGTCTCTGATCATGGCTGAGACCGGCAACTCAATTGGAGCCATTCAGGTAGCCGGCACTGCCATGCCGGCGCAATTGCCATTCTTTGTGGCGGCGTGCGACTACACTCTCATTGGCGAGGAGCTTTTCGCGGCGTCCGCATATCTCTCGGGAGAACCGCGCCAATTGGGATCGTTGAAGGGTGCTGATGTCGGGAAGGCCATCGCGATGATCGTCATTCTCGTAGGCGTCATCGCCACCACGATTGCGTCTGCTTGGAATTCCGAATCGATGTTGTGGATTGAAAACCTGCTTCGACAGATGTTTTCGACAGGATAGGAGAGACTACAGGTCATGAAACGCCAGATCCCGATGCTCATTCTCTCCGCCGTTGGCACGCTGTTAGTCGTATCGGTTTTCATACCGTCGGCCCGACACTGGCAGGAGGATGCTTCCCTCTACTTCGATATCATCGCCGTCTTTGCCTTTTTCCTCGGTGGAGGCAATTTGATTCGTGTTCATACCGAGAAGGTCAGCCGGAAATCGGCGGGTTGGATATATTCAGTCGTGACGCTACTTGGATTTGGCATAATGCTCGTCACGGGTTTGTTCAAGATCGGCAACCCTAATGGAATCGCCGGTGATATCTCGCAGATTGGTTCCTACTTCCAGCTTCTGTTCCAATATGTTATGTCACCGCTCAACTCGACCATGTATGCGCTGCTGGCCTTCTATGTGGCCTCGGCGTCATATCGCGCATTCCGCGCCAAGAATACCGAGGCGACCATTCTATTGGTTGCCGCGTTCGTGATCTTGCTGGGCCGGACTGCACTAGGAGTTCTGTTGACGAACTGGATTCCGGCGCAATTCTCGGTGTTGCAGGTTCCCAATCTCGCTATCTGGATCATGAACGCCCCCAACCTTGCCGGACAACGCGCGATTATGATCGGTATCTCACTCGGCGTAATTTCGATGTCGCTGCGTCTGTTGTTGGGAATCGAGCGTAGCTATCTGGGAGGGGACAGCTGATATGGGTCTGATAGTCTCGGCAGTCGTAATCGGCGGCGGCCTGCTGTGGATGCTATACTTGTCCATCAAGGGGCAGGATGTCGATCGGCGAATCGTTTATCTCTTCGTCGGCGCAACCGTCGCTCTGGCGATCATCTTTCGTCTCGAGTTTGGTGAGGTCGCAACCCCGATTGTAAAATCGGTCTTTGACAAGATCGAGAACCTCCCAGCGGGTTCGAAGATCGTGCTCTCTTATGACTTCGATCCCGCTATGGCGCCCGAAGTCAACCCGATGGCAAATGCTTTTATTCGTCATATCCTCGAAAAGAAGCACCGGCTCTATTTCATGTCGCTATGGGCAACCGGACAATCGCTACTGAGCGTCAGTCTCAATGATCTGCTCAAGCCGGAGTTTCCTGATGCCAAGTACGGAGTCGATTACTGCAATCTTGGTTACAAAGCTGGCGCCGAGGGTGTGCTTAATGTCGTGATTACCAATTTCCGCAAGATGTTCCCGTCCGATGCCAATGGCAACTCACTTGATTCGCTGCCGATGTTCAAGGATGTTGAATCGCTCAAAGACATGGATTTGCTGATCTCGGTCGGAGGTGGCAAGCCGGGCGTCAAAGAATGGGTCTTGTTTGCCGGTGATCCGGGTAAGGTCGCAATGGCCGGTGGGTCGGCCGCGGTTTCTGCGCCGTTGCTTTATCCCTACTGGCCCAGGCAATTGATCGGCCTCCTTGGTGGCACCAAAGGCGCGGCGGAGTATGAAGCGGAGTTGATCAAGACGTATCCTCGCTTCAAAGACAAGAGCATGCCGGCGCTGCGCATGATGGGGCCACAGACGATGGCGCATGTTGTCATTATCGCCTTCATCGTGATCGGCAACGTCGCCTATTTTCGCTCACGCAAGAAGGGCGGGCAGTCTTGACCTCCAAGATGGCGATGCGCATCCTGACCGCGATTGTGGCTTTGATCTTCTTGGTCAGTTGGATCATGAAATCCGGCAGCGGCATGTCCGATTCCGCCTTTACCAACGTTCGCGATGGCTTCCTGATTACGTTCGCCGTTTTTCTGACACTGTCCATTTTCTCCTTCCTGTATCGCGACAACCCGTTTTATAAGTTCGCCGAGAGTCTTTATGTCGGCATTTCTGCCGGCTATTGGATGTGCTATGGCTTCTGGAGCACGGTCGTCGGTAATTTCGTGCCGCGGGCTTCCCGTTCGCTTTCTGAGTTCTTCCATGTTCCTTATCAAGAGCAGGCGGATCACATCCTGATCTATATCCCCATTATCTTCGGCCTCATTCTATTGACCAGATTGCTGCCTAAGATTGGCTGGCTGTCGCGCTGGTCGTTGGCGTTTATCATCGGTGCAACCGCAGGTCTTAACCTGACGCGCTATCTCCGTTCCGACTTCATCAGCCAGGTCAGCAATTCATTCATACCTTTGTTCGTCGACTGGAAAGGCGTGGGCGATTTCATCAGCCACATCTCGCTTGCGGCAGACGGTCAGTTTATCGCCATTCTCAGTAATTGGGTGATTTTCGTCGGTGTCATGTGCGGACTAGTCTATTTCTTTTTCTCGAAAGAACACAAAGGCGCCTTCGGAGTCGCATCGCGGGTTGGCATTTGGATTCTGATGATCACGTTTGGCGCATCGTTTGGATACACGGTTATGGGTCGAATTTCGCTGTTGGTCGGAAGAATTACCTTTCTCTTCGGGGACTGGTTGAATATACTGTGAAATAATCCTTAAGCCACGCGAGGTGGAAGTGAAATACATCATACTGCTTTTCCTAACCTGCTTGTCACTTTGCTTATCTCAAGCATTACTGGCGCAGACCGCATCGTCGGATCC
>JAPLUP010000700.1 GCA_026397575.1 Candidatus Zixiibacteriota bacterium | reverse complement strand
ATGATCAGACCTCCCATTGTCGGAGTGCCGGCTTTGGCGTAATGACTTTTGGGCCCTTCAATTCTAATCTCCTCTATCACCTGATGCTTGCGGAGCAGACGAATCAGCCAGGGGCCGAGGATTAGGCTGATGATAAGGGCGGTGATTGCCGCGCCCGCGCTGCGGAAAGTGATATAGCGGAAAAGATTGAAATAGCTGATGTGATGGCTTAACGGGTAAAGGAGATGGTACAGCATCAGTTCCTTCTCCCCAACGTGGCCTTCAAGCCGCTCTCGATCCGCTCGAACTTCAGGGCGCGTGACGCTTTGAGCAGAAGCAGATCGTCTGAGTGCAGCAGTTTGCCCAGCCGATCGACAACTTCATCAAGGTCTTGCACTACCTCAACCATATCAGATGATAGACCTGCCCCTATCGCCGCGGCTCTGACAACTTCAGCGAACTGACCGACGATCACAGAATGATCCGGACGGCATTGCGCGAGTTTGCGACCGATTTGTTGGTGATATTCTTCCGCTTTGTCACCCAGTTCGAGCATATCGCCAAGCACGACAACCCGTTTGCCGATGACTTTCATCGACACAATCGTGTCAAGCGCGCCGGCAACCGAAACCGGGTTAGCGTTGTAGGTATCATTGATAAGCGTTATGCCGTGAATGTTTTCGACCCCCATACGATCGGCGTCGGGCATGTAGCTTTCGATCCGCGCTTTTGTGAGCGGAAACGGCACATCGAACACGCGCGCAACCGCCAGCGTAGCGAGAACATTGGAAACATGGTGCATGCCCAAAATCGGGAGCTTGATTTCGGCCCCCTTGTAGATGATATGCGCATGGCCGGAACCGTTGCAGAAGACCTTCTCCGGATGAACCTCATTTTCGCGCGACGTGCCATAGGTAATTCGATTCAACCGATAGCGATACGACCGCGAGCGAATGTTGGGATCATCCATGTTCAGCACCGCCCAGTCATTTTCGTCGGCGTGTCGCAGAATTTCGAACTTGGCCTCGGCAATGGCGTCGATCGTTTTCATTGTCTGCAAATGCGCCGGACCGATGTTGAGGATCAGACGAATGTCGGGATCGTAAAGCTCGACCAGACGCTCGATCTCACCGGGGGTGGACATGCCAAATTCCATTACGGTAACTTCGCAATCGGAATCAAATTCAAAGATCGAAAGGGGCACGCCAAACTGGTTGTTTAGATTGCCGCGAGTGGCACAGGTGCGATAGCGGGCGCCCAGAACGGTTGCGATCAGATTCTTCGCAGTCGTTTTGCCGTTGGTTCCGGTTAGTGCGATCTTACGCGGCTTGATGCGACTAAGATACAACCTCGAAAGCTCCTGCATCGCGGAGAGCGTGTTGTCGACTCCGACGAAAACCACACCCGGATACAATGTGGATTCGGGCACGCGGTCGCGTCGTACGACTATAGCCCGGGCACCGCGTGATACCGCATCGCGAATAAAATCGTGGCCGTCATGATTCTCGCCAGCAATACAGAAGAACATGTTTTCGGAAGAAACGGCACGGCTGTCGATGGAAACGCCGTGGAAGACGCAGTTTTGCAACTCGCCTCCACTGATGGCGCAATCGCGAAAGGCCTGGGAATAGTCCTGCAGCTTGCCGTCGATCAACTGTATCTCTCCCTCAAGTAATTTTCAATGATTTCGCGGTCATCGAAATGAATCCGACGTTCGCCGAGTATCTGATAGTTCTCATGTCCTTTGCCGGCTACAACCAGCAGATCGTTATCGCGACACATGGACAATGCCAGTTCGATGGCCTTTTGACGGTCGGGTTCGATGGCGATTTCCTTGTTTGGATCCAGACCCGGCCTTATATCTTCGATGATGGCCAGCGGATCCTCCGAGCGCGGATTGTCGGAAGTACAAACCACGATGTCGGCGTTGGCGCTGGTGATCTGTCCCATTAGTGGGCGTTTTGTCCGGTCACGATCACCGCCGCAACCGAAAACAACCAGCAAGCGGCCTTTGGTTAGTTGTCTGCCGGTCTGGAGGATATTGCCGAGCGCATCGGGCGTGTGGGCATAATCAACCAACACGGTGAAAGGTTGACCGGCATCAACGCGGTGTGCTCGCCCCATAACAAAGCTGCGCTCGCTCAGTCCCTTGGCGATAGTCCAGGGATCAAGACCGGCTGCCATCGCGCAGGCGGCGGCACAAAGTGCGTTTTCGAGATTGAATTTGCCGACGAGTTGATAATCGACATGCTCTTTACCCAGAGGTGTCACCAGTGTGAATTTTGATCCGGACGGCGACATCTCGACATCTTCCAGCCGCAGTTCCGCCTTGGGATCATCTAATGAAAAAGTCAGGTAAGACGATTGGACGCGACCAAGCAGGTAATCGAAGCTCTTGTCATCGCGATTGAGAATTGCCCATTTGTCCTGGCCGGTGACAAGGTCAAGTATATGCGCTTTGGCGTCACGGTAGGATTCAAAGCTTCTATGATAGTCGAAGTGGTCCTGCGTGATGTTGCTGATCGCCGCAACCTGGAATTCAAGTTCTTCAACTCTGCGCATCGCCAGCGCATGCGACGAGACCTCCATGACGGCGTAGCGCAGTTGCTCAGCGGCCATGATC